>NZ_JBEZKJ010000056.1:0-54658 GCF_040651675.1 Streptomyces sp. NPDC048415
GGGCGGCGGGGGGCGCGGCCCCCCCCCCCCCCCCCCCCAGGTACGGGACGGGCAGGGGCGGAGGGGGCGAAAACCGCCCGGAGGTCAGCTCACGCGCCGGGCCCCGGCGGACGGCACCGCCGGGAACACCCGAGGCGCTGTGAAGCCCGCCGCGGCGAAGGCCTCCGTGACCGCCTTGGTGACGGTGTCGACGTCGGCGGACTCGACGAGGACGATCGCGGAGCCGCCGAAGCCACCGCCCGTCATCCGGGCACCGAGCGCACCGGCCGCGTTGGCCGTGGAGACGACGAGGTCCAGCTCGTCGCACGAGATCCGCAGATCGTCCCTCAGGGAGGCGTGGCCGGATGTGAGAACGGGGCCGATGGCCCGGACATCGCCCGCGTCGAGCAGGGAGATGACCTGTTCCACACGGCGGTCGTCGGAGACGACATGGCGTACGTACCGGCGTACGCGCTCGTCGGACAGGCGGGCGAGCGCCGCGTCCAGCGACTCGTATGCCACGTCCCGCAGATGGGAGACCCCAAGCTGCCGCGCCCCCTCCTCGCACCCCGCGCGCCGCTCGGCGTACGCCCCGTCGCCGAGCGCGTGCTTCACACGGGTGTCGACGACCAGGAGTTCGAGCCCCTGGGAGGCGAGGTCGAAGGGGACCTGGCGGATGGACAGGTCACGGCAGTCGAGGTGCAGGGCGTGCCCCTCGGTGCAGCAGGCCGACGCCGTCTGGTCCATGACCCCGCACGGCACGCCGACGAAGTCGTTCTCGGCCCGCTGGGCAAGGAGCGCCAACTCGGGCCGGGTGAGGCGGAGTTCGTAGAGGTCATTGAGGGCGAGAGCCGTCACGACCTCGAGGGCCGCCGAGGAGGAGAGGCCCGCGCCGGTGGGCACCGTCGAGGCCAGATGCACATCGGCGCCGCCCACCGCGTGCCCCGCCTCGCGCAGCGCCCACACCACACCCGCCGGGTACGCCGCCCAGCTGGTGTCGGTCAGCGGCGCGAGCGACGCGACGTCCAGCTCGACGACCGGGCCCTCGATGTCCGCCGAGTGCAGGCGCAGTACGCCGTCGTCCCGGCGGGACACCGCCGCCACCGCCGTGTGCGGCAGCGCGAGCGGCATCACGAACCCCTCGTTGAAGTCCGTGTACTCGCCGATCAGATTGACCCGGCCGGGAGCGGCCCAGACACCCTCGGGCGCGGCGCCGTACAGCTCCTCGAAGCCCTCGCTGATCCCCACCTACTGCTCCTTCGACCTGCTCTGTGCGAACTCCCACGCGTCCGCGACGATCCCCGCGAGATCCGCGCGGGACGGGTTCCAGCCGAGCCGCTCCCGGGCGGCCTCGGCCGAGGCGACCAGTACCGCCGGGTCACCGCCGCGGCGCGGGGCCACGACCTCGGGGATCGGGTGCCCGGTCACCTGACGCACTGTCTCGATGACCTCGCGGACGGAGAAGCCGTTGCCGTTGCCGAGGTTGCAGATCAGGTGCTCGCCGGGCGAGGCCGCCGCGACCGCCAGCAGATGCGCCTCGGCGAGGTCCGCGACGTGGATGTAGTCGCGGATGCAGGTGCCGTCCGGCGTCGGGTAGTCGTCGCCGTAGACGGAGATGGCGTCGCGGCCGCCCTGCGCGACCTGGAGGACCAGCGGGATGAGGTGCGACTCGGGGTCGTGCCGCTCGCCGCTCTCCCCGTAGGCGCCCGCCACGTTGAAGTACCGCAGGGAGACCGCGCCGAGTCCGTGCGCCGCGGCCTCACCGGTGATCATGTGGTCGACGGCGAGCTTCGAGGCGCCGTACGGGTTGGTGGGCCTGGTCGGGGCCGTCTCGACGATCGGGGTCTGCTCCGGTTCGCCGTACGTCGCCGCCGTGGAGGAGAAGACCAGCTTGCGCACGCCCGCCTCGCGCATCGCGGCGAGCAGCGCCATGGTGCCGCCGACATTGTTGTCCCAGTACTTCTCGGGCTTGACGACGGACTCGCCGACCTGCGAGAACGCGGCGAAGTGGAGGACGGCGTCGTAGGAGGAGTCCAGCCACTTGGCGGCGTCGCGGATGTCGCCCTCGATGAAGGAGGCCCCGGCGGGTACGCCCTCACGGAACCCGGTCGAGAGGTTGTCGAGGACGGTGACCGTGTGGCCGGCCTCGATCAGGTGCTGCGCGACCACGCTGCCGACATAACCCGCACCGCCGGTGACCAGGTACTTCCCACTCATGAACTCGCTACCTCTCGCAGTCGCTGGGCCGCGGTCTCCGGCGGCACGTCGTTGATGAACACGCTCATGCCGGACTCGGAACCCGCGAGGAACTTCAGCTTGCCGGAAGTGCGGCGAATGGTGAAAAGCTCGAGGTGGAGCGCGAAGTCGTCGCGGTTGACACCGTCGAACTCCTCCAGCGACCCGAACGGCGCCTGGTGCCATGCGGCGATGTACGGCGTCGGAGGCTCGCCCTCACCGAAAATCCGGTCGAAGCGCCTCAAGAGTTCCAGATAGACCTGGGGGAACTCTGTGCGCGCCCCCTCGTCGAGGCCGAGCAGGTCGGGCACGCGGCGGCGCGGGTAGAGGTGGACCTCGTAGGGCCAGTGCGCGGCGTACGGCACGAAGGCGACCCAGTGGTCACTCGCGAGGACGACGCGCGAACCGTCGGCCAGCTCGCGGGCGACGACCTCGTCGAAGAGGTTCTCGCCGCCGGTCGCCTCCTTGTGCGCGGCGAGCGAGCGCAGCATCAGCGCGGTGCGCGGGGTGGTGAAGGGGTAGCCGTAGATCTGGCCGTGCGGATGGCCCAGGGTCACGCCGATCTCGGCGCCGCGGTTCTCGAAGCAGAAGACTTGTTCGACGGAGGGGAGGTGGGACAGCTCGGCGGTCCGGTCCGTCCACGCCTCGAGGACCAGGCCCGCCTGTTCCTCGGTCAGATCGGCGAAGGACGCGTCGTGATCGGAGGTGAAGCAGACGACCTCGCAGCGGCCGGAGTCACCGGCCAGCGAGGGGAAGCGGTTCTCGAACACCACGACGTCGTACGAGGAGTCGGGGATCTCGCTCAGCCGGTCACCCTGGGAGGGGCACAGGGGGCACTCGTCCGCCGGCGGGTGGTACGTACGCCCCTGGCGGTGCGAGGCGATCGCGACGCGGTCGCCGAGCAGCGGGTCGCGGCGTACCTCCGAAGTGGTGACGGTGGGGTCGAGCGGGCGCCGATCCACCGCGCCGCGCACGGCGTCGTCGCGCGAGTCGTAGTAGATGAGCTCACGACCGTCGGCGAGCCGGGTCGAGGTCTTCTTCACTGTCGGACTCCCCATCCACACCCATCAAAGCTTCAAACAGAACCGAACACAACAAACCACAAATCACCATCACAGTCAACATCACAATCAAACAAAGGACACCACGAAACGTGTTTATTTCCTAGATGCGGAGGCGTAGGTTCCGGTCCGATACGTTCACGCGACGAAGCGAGTTCTTATGCAGTCCCCCACACAACTGGCCACGCCGGGAGTCCACCTGGCAGCTCAGCTGCGGCTCCCCACGAACGCTCTCGACTACACCATCCTCGGCATCTACTTCGCCGTCGTCCTGGGCATCGGCTTCGCCGCCCGCCGCTCGGTGAAGACCAGCCTCGACTTCTTCCTGTCCGGGCGTTCCCTGCCCGCGTGGATCACCGGTCTCGCCTTCATCTCGGCCAACCTGGCCGCCACCGAGATCCTGGGCATGGCCGCCAACAGTGCGCAGTACGGTGCGTACACCGTGCACTGGTACTGGATCGGCGCCATCCCGGCGATGGTGTTCCTCGGCCTGGTGATGATGCCCTTCTACTACGGAAGCAAGGTGCGCTCGGTCCCCGAGATGCTGCTGCTGCGCTTCGACAAATGGGCCCACTGGCTGAGTTCGATCCTGTTCGCCTTCGCCGCCATCCTGATCGCCGGCGTGAACCTCTATGCCCTCGCGATCGTCGTCGAAGCGCTGCTCGGCTGGCCGCAGTGGGTGGCCATCGTGGTCGCCGGCGCCTTCGTGCTGGCGTACATCACCCTCGGCGGTCTGTCCTCCGCGATCTACAACGAGGTGCTCCAGTTCTTCGTGATCCTGGCGGCCCTCATCCCGCTCGTCGTGCTGGCCCTGAAGAGGGTCGGCGGCTGGGGCGGCCTGACCGACTCACTCACCAAGACCCATGGCGCCAACTTCACCACCGCGTGGGGCGGCACCGGCATCGGCAGCGTCAACCCGCTGGGCGCCAACTGGCTGACCATCGTGCTCGGCCTCGGCTTCGTGCTGTCCTTCGGCTACTGGACGACCAACTTCGCCGAGGTGCAGCGCGCCCTGTCCGCGAAGAACCTCTCCGCCGCCCAGCGCACACCGCTGATCGCCGCGTTCCCGAAGATCTTCATCGTCTTCCTGGTGATGATCCCGGGCCTGGTCGCCGCCGTCCTCGTGCCGAAGATCGGCACCTCAGGCTCCGATCTGCAGTACAACGACGCGATCCCGTACCTGATGGAGCAGCTGCTGCCCAACGGCGTCCTCGGCATCGCGGTGACCGGTCTGCTCGCGGCCTTCATGGCGGGCATGGCGGCCAACGTGTCGTCCTTCAACACGGTGTTCACGAACGACATCTGGGCCCGGTACGTGGTCAAGGGCCGCGAGGACGAGTACTACGTCCGCTTCGGCCGCCTGATCACGGTGGTCGGCGTCATGGCCTCGGTCGGCACGGCCTTCCTGGCGTCCTCGTTCTCGAACATCATGAGCTACCTGCAGACGCTGTTCTCCTTCTTCAACGTGCCGATGTTCGTCGTCTTCATCGTCGGCATGTTCTGGAAGCGCGCGTCCGCGAAGTCCGGCTTCTGGGGCCTGCTCGCCGGCACCGTGACCGCGATGGTGAACTACTTCGTCATCTACAAGCGCGGCATCATCGCCATCCCCTCCGACCAGGGCGCCAACTTCGTCTCCGCGATCGCCGGCTTCGTCGCCGGCGCGGTCGTCATGGTCGTCGTGTCGCTGTTCACCGCGCCGAAGCCGGCCGCGCAGCTCCAGGGCCTGGTCTACGGCACCCGCTCCCCCGGCATGTCCGAGCCGCCCGCCGCGGGCGACGACGCCTGGTACCGCAGGCCGGCCCTGCTGGGCTGGGGCGCGGTGATCCTCGCGGCCATCTGCTACATCCCCTTCTCCTTCTGACCGCCCGAGGACTGAGAGACCATGTCCGAATACTCGGAAGACGACGTCCAGCGCGAGGTCACGGAACTCGAGCAGAAGTCCGTGACCGCCGCCCGCATCTTCGACCTCCGCCGCATCATCGGCGGCCTCTTCGTGATCTACGGCATCATCGTCACGATCGCCGGCCTCACCGTCTCCGACGCCAACCTCCACAAGGCCCAGGGCGTCAACATCAACCTCTGGACCGGCCTGGGCATGCTCGCCCTGGGCATCTTCTTCCTGGCCTGGCTGTGGCTGCGCCCCCTGGCGGTCCCGGTACCGGAACTGCCGGCCGAGGAGGAGCCGCCGGCCTCGGAGTAATCGGAGTAATCGGAGTAAGACGCGTGTACGGGGCTGGAGTTCCTGAGGGAGACTCCGGCCCCGTACGGCTATTCGGGCTGTTCGGTGGTGAACAAGTCGGCGGCGTTCGTCGCGTGGACCGCACGCTTCGCCCAGGATTCGAGCTGCTCCAGATCCGTGCAGCCCCGCACACGCTCACGAACGGGATCCGGCACCGCGATCTCACGCCACTCAAGGATGCGCAGGATCATCTCGACACGATCCTCGACCCGGCCCTCCTCGCGCCCCTTCTCACGCCCCTCCTCGCGCCCCTCCTCACGCACCTTCTCCGCGACAGGGTTCTTGAAGAAGTAGTTCACCGGCATCATCAGCTCCTTCCAGATCTTCTTCGCCTGCGCATCGATCAGGCCTGACTCGACAAGCTCCGCGAACACCGCCGCGCTGTCGGGATCGACGGTCTCCAGGACTGCCGCGAGTGGTCCCAGTATCGCAGCGGCATCCGCCCCCTTACCATGCGTAATCGCCGAAAACACCGCCAGGGTGACGTCCCGCGCCGCCTCCGCCTCATCGGCGATCACCGGGACGTTGTCCGGCCCGAGGACCAACGGTCGTACGACGAGCGAGGACCACCCCGGTAGCCCGAACCGGATGGGCTGAGCGGCCCACCGGGCGGTGGAACGGCTCTGGGTCATGACGATCAGCACCGGCTCGCAGCGGTACTTCTCGTAGAGGTACGAGAGGTAGTACGGCCAACTTCCGCGCTTCCTCTCGTCCTTCTTGCCTTGCGACTCCAGCACGAGCAGAACGTCACCGTCATCGGTGTCCATCCGCACCAGACTGTCCACGCGGCGCTCGACCGGCTCGATCTCGGTTAAGTCCGTGTTGACCACGGCGATTGAGCGAGGTTCCGGAAACGGCACGTGGAGGAGCCGCCGGAAGCTGCGGATCATTCCCTCCGTGTCCTTCTGGCAGATCTGATGCAGCGCCTCGTGCGACGAGCTGACCATCGGCTCTCCTTCCTGTCCGACATGATCAACGAGCTACGCCGCGCCGAGGTCACACCACACGTACTTGCCGGTGTCGCCGCCCTGCCGCTGCGGATACCAGCCCCAGTCGTCGGCGCACGCCCGCACGAGGCCGAGTCCCCGGCCCGCCTCCGCGTCGGGGGCCACCGCCAGGTCGTACGGCGGCGGCACCGGGCTCGCGTCCCACGCGCCGAGGCGCAGGACGCCGTCCCGCCAGTGCAGCCGCAGGGCCGCCGGGCCCTTCGTATGCCGTACGGCGTTGGAGACCAGCTCCGCCGCCAGCAGCTCGGCGACGTCCGCGAGGCGGATCAGGCCGTGCAGGGTGAGGATGAGACGGACGGTACGGCGACAGACGGTGACGGCGCGGTCGTCGTGGGGGATGTGGAGGGAGTACTGCCAGGGCTCGGTTTTGGGCATGGGTGAACTCCGATTCGGAGGGGGTGGGTTGGGGGGAACGGCGAAGGTCGGCGGTGGCAGTGTCACGGCCGTCGTGGCATGACGGGGTGGTGCGCTTCCGAGGTCCCGGGTGCCGCAGCGTGTGCGTCGCGTCACTGACGGTAGGTCCTCAAATTAGGACCCCGCAAGTCGTTGCCGTAATCTTCCCCCTGAACGAGTCACTGCTTCCCTGCAGTTGGGGGCAAGGAGGAAGCGATGCCGCGCCGACGACAGCCCACCGCACGCCAGGTACGCCTGGGCGCTGAACTGCGTAAACTTCGCGAAGCCGCAGGTCTGAAGGCCCGCGAAGCCGCCGCGCTGCTCGGGGCCGACTCCGTCCAGATGAGCCAGATCGAGTCCGCCATCGCGGGCGTGAGCGAAGCCCGCGTACGTCGTCTTGCCGCTCACTACGCCTGTGCGGACGAGGAGTTGATCGCGGCTCTGGTTGCGATGGCCACCGACCGGACGCGCGGCTGGTGGGAGGAGTACCGAGGCCTACTGCCCACGTCGTTCCTGGACCTGTCCGAGCTGGAACACCACGCCACCTACCGCTGGGACGTGGACTTCCTGCATGTACCCGGCCTGCTTCAGACAGAGGACTACGCCCGCGGGATCCTCGGGTACCGGGTGCCCGAACTCCCCGAGAGTGAGCTTGATTTGCGCGTACGGCACCGGCTGGAGCGGCGCGTCATCCTCGAGGGACCCCGGCCGACCCCGTACGAGGCAGTGATCCACGAATCTGCACTACGCATCCGGGTCGGCGACCGCACCGCAGCACGGGTTCAACTCGCCCACATCCTGGAGTTCTCGGAGGCTGAGCACGTGACCGTGCGTGTCATTCCGTTCGACCTGGACGATTTCGCCGGTGCTGATAGCGCCATGACGTACGCGGGCGGCACCGTACCCAAACTGGACACAGTCGTGCGCGACGCGCCTCAGGGTGCGGGCTTCATCGACTCCGAAGCCCAACTCGGCACATTTCGAACACTCTTCCGTAGAATGGAGGCCGCGTCACTCGAACCGGAACGATCGCGTGACTTCATCCACCGGCTGGCGAAGGAACTATGAGGCGCAAGATGACCCCCCTCAACTGGCAGAAGTCGTCCTTCTCGGGCAGCGGAGACGGCAACGCCTGCCTCGAACTCGCCACCACCCCCGACACTCTTCACCTCCGTGAGAGCGACACCCCCACCACCCACCTCACCACCACCCCCACCCCCCTCGCTCACCTCCTCCACCACATAAAGACCGGCAAGCTTGCCGCACCCCAGGCTTGAGCAATCAAGCAGCCCCTCGGTGAGATACAGCGCGGCGAGTCGCGGCTAAGTGGCTGGATGAACGGCTGTTCGGCGCCCAGATCCGCCGAGACACCGGGCTTTCGTAGGGCGCTTTGGCCGGAGGGAGAGCCCTCGCCTCGTGTTGCACGGCGCATGCGATGGCGTAACACTGTTCCTGGTGCGCCCTTTAAGGGAGCGTGAGTGGGCAAGGTACTGGCGGGGCCGGCACCGCAATGCCGGTGAGGCGGGGGCAGGAATGCCACACCCCGGGACGATCCTTCGCGTGCCGCCGGTATCTCAGGGCGTCACACCACAGCATCGCCATCAATCGTCCGCTCGCCCATCGGCGAAAGCTCTCCGTCAGCAGCTTTCGGAATCCACGGATGGAGCGGATCCATGCACTCCCTCATGCGAGCATTGGGCGCTTATGCGCTGGCAGTGCTGGGCGTCGTCGCGGTGGAAGCCGCACCCGCCGATGCCGCGGTCCCGGCGCGAACCGGGCAGGCACCACCTCCTCAAGTCTCCTGCGGATGGCCAGGCGTAGTCAGTCCCAGCAGGATGAACTTCGCGTTCCCGGAGACGAACGCCACTTATTGGGTGATGCCTTACCGACTGGCCAAGGGAGATCAGTTGGTGGCGGAGGGGACTTTCCCTTCCGCCCGGTTCACCTCTCTGACGACGTACAGCGTCAAGGGCTCGCCTTACGACTCGCTCGCGGATAAACAAATCGCAGCGAGTTCCGGCAGCAAAAATCCCTTCACCGACTCGAATACCGGCACGAGCGCCACCCAGCACCGCTATCGCGTCACCGTGCAGGCGGGGGTCCCAGCCGGTTCCGGCAACAACACCCTGGCCGCCACGGCCGACAAAGCGACCTCGGGAGCAGGGTTTCTGGGATTGCGGATCTATGTGCCGGCCAAGGCCTCCGATCCGACGGGCGGGGTCCCCCTTCCCACGCTGTCGATACGGCATCAGGACGGCAGTACCAGTACGTTCAAGACGTGCGCCGACGCCGGTTCGACCAAGGGTCCTGCCGGCCCACTGGTCGGATTCATCAGGCAGTTGGTGAAAGACAACGCGCCTCCCGGGGGATTCGAGGGATGCGGGAAGTCCACACCGAAAGCTCCGGGTTTCGCCGTGCCCAACAAGGTCGGAGGCCTGTTCCCCAACCCGTACAACAAGTACCTGTGCACACCCCTCAGCTATGAATCCGGCCGCGTCGCGGTCATCCGGGGCAAGGCACCCACGTTCCCCAACACCGGGGCGGGCCAGTCGGTACTCGCCAAAACCCAGCTCAGGTACTGGTCGCTCTGCCAGAACCAATGGCAACTGCCCTACCCGGCGACCTCCTGCGCCGCGGACTACCAGACGGCGCTGGACAAGGACGGGCGCTACACCTTCGTGGTCTCCACCCCGCAGGACCGCCCCGCCAACGCGACCACGGACAACAAGGTGACCTGGATCTCCTGGGGGCCCACCAACGTCAACAGCATCCTGCTCTTCCGGAACATGCTCCCCGCTGGGGACTTCCACAACGCTGTTCAGAACGTCCAGCACGGCCAGGACCCGGCCTCGGTCATGGGTCCCTACTTCCCGACCGTCACCTACTGCAGCAAGGACGCGTTCGCCAAGGGCGGACCGGACGCCTGCCCGGCCGCCCAGTGAGCCGGCGGGGAACAGGCCCGCCGTGCCGACGTCTTCCGGCGCCCGGGCGTCACTGACTCGCTGCGTCGAGCCGTTTCCCAACGGCCTGAGCTACGCGGTCGTTCACCAGATCTGTGTGCCGGTGCCGCCACCACGGCACGAGTTGGGCGAGTGCGAAGGCCGCCTCGACGCCGAGGAACAGCCACAGCAGCCGCGTGGCGCCGTGGGCCAGCGCGTACGCCTGCCACATCGCGAACAGTGTGCGCGCTATGCCGTCGAGCAGTCCGTGCACCGACAGCGGCCTGGCGATGCGCAGGACGGCCCAGACGACCACGACGGAACCCATCAGATTCGCGTACAGGGTCTGCATCGGGTCGAGTTCGGGCATGACGCCCAGCCCCCATGCGCGGCCCAACGATGACAGCGCGTCGTGCACCAGCGCGTACGTCCACGGCGTGGCGAATCCCGCCGTGACGACGAGGTCGTACCAGGCACTCGCCCGTACGACGCGGAGATAGGAAGGGCGTGTGGAAGCGAAGAGAGAGGTCATGACGAGGCTCCTGCCGAATTCAGGACGGCGACGCCTCACGGTAAACAGTGGACTACGCTCCAAGGTCAAGCCCAACATCCGACGGAGGGTCATGCGTATCGGGGAGCTGGCCGCGCAGGCGGACGTGACCAGAGACACCATCCGGTTCTACGAGAAGGTCGGCCTCGTCACGGGCCGACGGCTGGCCAACGGATATCGCGACTTCCCGCCCGAGACAGTGCCCTGGCTGCTCTACGTTCGTACCGCGCAGACACTCGGATTCTCACTGGCGGAGATCGCCCGCCACGGCGAGGAACTACGCGAGGCGCCGGACACCGCGCAGGCGCTGTCCGCGCTGTTCACGGAGAAGATCCAGGTCATCGACGCGCGCATGGCCGAACTCGGCACTCTGCGGGCGGACCTCACCGCGCGCGTCGGCACCGGATGCCCATTGCGCACGACGCGCTGACGGCAGACGGAGTGGGCAGCCTTGCCTCGGTGGCCAAGAAGGGCAAGCTGATCCCATGACCGACAAACTCACCGTAAGCGTCCTGGGTACCGGAATCATGGGTGCCGCGATGGCCCGTAACCTCGCGCGGGCCGGGCACAGCGTCCGCGCCTGGAACCGCACCCGCGAGAAGGCCGAGCCGCTCGCCGCCGACGGAGCGCACATCGCCGACACGCCGGCCGAGGCCGTGCGGGGCGCCGATGTGGTCCTCACGATGCTGTACGACGGTGGCGCAGCTCTGGATGTCATGCGGCAGGCGACGCCCGGGCTGCGGCCCGGCGTCGTCTGGGCGCAGTCCACGACCGCCGGGATCGAGGCGGTGGCCGAGCTGGCCGGCTTCGCCCGCGAGCACCAGCTGGTCTTCTTCGACGCGCCGGTCCTCGGCACGCGCGAGCCCGCGGAGGCAGGGCAGCTGACCGTGCTGGCGGCGGGCCCGGTCGAGAGCCGGGACGCGGTGGCGCCGGTCTTCGACGCCGTCGGCGCCCGCACGATGTGGATTGGCGAGGACGCTGCGGCGGCCGGCGCCACCCGTCTCAAACTCGTCGCCAACAGCTGGGTACTCGCGGCCACCGCCGCGGCCGGCGAGGTCCTCGCCCTGGCCAAGGGACTCGGCGTGGACCCGCAGAGCTTCTTCGACCTCATCGCCGGCGGCCCGATGGACATGGCTTATCTGCACGCCAAGGCCGCCCTGATCCTGGAGGACCGGCTGTCACCGGCCAGTTTCGCGGTCGCCACCGCCGAGAAGGACGCCCGTCTGATCGTCGCGGCCGGGCAGCGGCACGGCGTCCGTCTCGACGTGGCAGAAGCCGCGGCCGAACGGCTCCGCCGCGCCGGAGCCCAGGGGCACGCCGACGAGGACATGGCCGCCGCCTACTTCGCCAGCTTCGACGAAACGACGACCCCCTCCTCGTAGCCCTCAAAGGTCTTCGGGAACCCCGGGCGGTGTCGGTGTCGGCACCGGTCCCGCCCGGTCCAGCAGCCCCGTACGGGCCGCCAGCGCCGCCGCCTCCAGGCGTGAACCCACCCCCAGTTTCATCAGCACGCGCTGGACATGGGTCCGGGCCGTCGACGGGGCGATGCCCATCCCGGCCGCGATGAGCCGAGTGTCCTCGCCGTCCGCGACCCGGACCAGGACCTCGACCTCCCTCGGGGTGAGCATCTGGAGGAGCCGCTGCCCCTCGTCGTCGGGCTGGGCGGCCGGGTTGAGCAGTTCGCTGAAGGCGCCCTGGAGCAGCTGCGGGGCCACGGCCGCCTCGCCCGCCCTCGCCTTCATGATCGCGCGCTCGACGCCCTCTATGCGTTCGTCATGACGTACGTAGCCCGAGGCGCCGGCGGCGAAGGCGGCGGCGATGCCGCGCGGGTTCGGTACCGGGCCGAGGACCAGGACGGCCACCTGCGGCCGCTCCCGCTTGATCTTCACCACCGGGTCGAAGATCCCCGGCTCATCCGGCGTCGCCGTACCGATCAGGCACACCTCCGGTGCCCGTGTGATCACCAGCTCCGCCGCCCCCGCGGCCGGCGCCGCCGCGGCGAGCACCCGGTGCCCGCGCAGCTTCAGGGCCGAGGCCAACGCCTCGGCAAGCAGTCGGTGGTCGTCGACCACCATGAGCCGCACTCCCATCAGGCAACCCCCCAGTCCCCCCAAGCATCCCCACTGGTTCCCCGTGGATTAGGAGCCCCCCGGCTCTCCATCCCCCGGAAGCTACACGCTTGTTCGGCGTTGCGCTTCCCCTCCTGGAGAGAAGTGCCCGGGAATATCGAAATCCGCCCCATTCGTGAGCGATGAGGGGTACGCGTACGACCCCGCCCCTGAGCAGGGACGGGGCCGTACGGACGAGCGAATTTCGGTGATTGCTACGGATTCGGCTACTGCGCTCCGAAGGCGATCGCCAGGTACTCCTTCTGGTCCGCGGAGGACGGCTTGTCGGCGTAGACCTGGGACATGTACAGGTGACCGGTGCTGTACAGGATCTCGGCGTAGTCCGGAAGCATGCTCGACTCCGCGTCGCGGACCGCCTCGGTCGCCGGGTTCTCCAGCAGCTTGGTCTCCTTGAAGGAGGTGCCGTCGATGCTGACGATCTGCCCGCCCTTGTCGTACGGCGGACGCTTGTACGCCAGGATGTTGCTGCCATCCATACGCAGCGGGGTGATGACGTAGCCGTCACCCGCGTCCGCGCGCTCGCCGGTCTGCTTTCCGGTGGCCAGGTCGAAGGCGATGATCTCGTTGGTCTGGCTGTAGTTGCCCGTGCCGTCGTGTTCCTCGGTCGGGATGTACAGCTTGTCGTTGCCGACGGCGAGCAGGGAGCAGTACTCGGTCCTGGTGATGCCGTCACAGCGGGCCGAGAACTGCTTGCCGGGCGCCGAGATCCTCGAACGCAGCTTGCCGGTCTTGTTGTCGATGGAGAAGAAGTCCGAGATGCCGCTGCCATCACCGGCGGAGTCACCGACGTCGGCGGCGACGACGAGCGGGTTGGTCGACACGACGCTCGCGTACTCGATGCCGGCCGACATCTTGTACTCGGAGAGCACGTTCCCGGACTTCGGGTCGATGGTCTGGATGTGCAGCTGGCGCGCGCTGCCGTACTCACCGCACTTGCGGACCGCGACCAGCTTGTCGCCGCCGCCGTACCCGGAGTCGTAGCAGCTGTCGGTCGACTTCGGCGCCCAGAGCTGCTTGCCGGTGGAGATGTCGAAGGCGGCGCCGCCGCTGGTGCTGCCCGCGGCGACCGTGTTGGCGCTGACCGTGACGTTTTCGAGGCTGACCAGTTCGTCACCGGACTTGACCGTATGGGTCCACAGCTTCTTGCCGGCGTCGAGGTCGATGGCCGCGAGCTGGCTGCAACCGTGCGAGGGGTCCGCCTTGGTGGGCATGGCGGGCTCGTAGATGATCGCGGTCCGGTTCGACTCGGTGATGTGGCGGCTGGCCTGGCACACCGGGCCGGGGAGCTTGATCGTCCAGGTCTTCGCCCCGGTGTCGGGGTCGTACCCGTTGATCTCGGCGTTGCCGCTCTTGGCGTACACCTTGTCGGTGAGCCAGGAGCCGACGGTGGTCACGCTGTCGTCGTCCTTCACGGACGGCGCGGGGATCCGGAAGAGCACCGTGGAGCTGGTGTTGGCCGGGACCTTCTCCTTGCCGCCGGAGCCGGTGGTCTTGTCACCGCCCTTGTTGTCGCCGCCCTTGCCGCCGGTGCCGCCGCTACTGCTCGCGGAGTTGTTCTTGTCGTCGTTCTTGCCGGACGACTTCGCGTACCAGACACCGCCGCCGATGATCAGCGCGACGACCACCACGGCCGCCACGATGATGGCCGTCTGGCTGCTGAACTTCCGCCCGCCGCCGCTTCCTTGGGAAGCCTGCGGCTGCATGGGCGTGGTCTGCGGCTGCGGATAGCCGTACGGGGCCTGCTGCTGGCCCGGGGTGCCGTACTGCGGCGGCTGCTGGCCCGGGTAGCCGTAGCCGGGCTGGGCCGGGGGCGGCGGCGTCTGCGGGTAGCCGTAGGGCTGCTGCGGCGGAGCGGGCGGAGCCGTCTGCGGGGGCGGCGGCGTCTGCGGGTAGCCGTAGCCGGGGCCCTGGGCGGGCGGCGGGGGCGTCGGGGCGCCGAAACCACCCGGGGGCGGGTCCTGCGGGGCACCGAAACCGCCGGGCGGCGGGTCCTGGGGCGCGCCGAAACCGCCGGGCGGGGGCTGGTTCGGCGGGGGCGGGGGCGGCTGGCTCATGACGTGTGTACCTCGGAATGCGATGGGTTGGCGGGCCTGGACGGTTCGAAGTGCGGGAGGGCGTGGGTCAGTTGCCGTAGGCCAGCATCAACTTCTCCTTGGCGTCGTCCTGGCCGGTCAGCCGGGTGGTGGAGATGTAGAAGCGCCCGTCCACGTAGTCGACGGCCCTCGAGAAGAAACTGTTCTCGATGTCCGCGGTGCCCTGCGGGTTCTGCAGCAGCTTCGTCGTCTTGTGGCTGCTGCCGGCCGTCGTGATCGACACGATCTGACCACCGGCGTCGTACGACGGCTCGACGTACGCGATGAGGTTCGTGCCGTCCATCCGCATCGGCAGCATCGACTCGTCCGCCGGGGACTTGACGCGCCACTTCTCCTTGCCGGTGGCCAGGTTGAACGCGACGATCTCGTTGGCGCCGCTCTTCGCCTCGGTCGGCAGATAGAGCGTGTCGGCGTCGGCGGCGGTGCCGAAGCAGCCCGGCAGATCACGGTCGAGGACGGCGTAGCCGCAGTCGGGCGCGAACGTGTCCTTGCTCTTCAGCTGCGAGCGGACGTCGCCGTTGTCCTTCAGCGTGGTGACGTTCACCGTCTTCTTGTCGTCGTTGGTCATATAGAGGACGACCGGGTTGACGGAGTACGTCCGCTCGACCCGCCAGCCCTTGGGGATCTTCGTGGTCCACTTGGCCGCCCCGGTGGACGGGTTGAGCTCCTGCACCTCGTCGTGCTCGGTGTCGCTGCCGACCCCGCAGGACGAGACGGCCAGCAGCTTGGCGCCGCCCGTGAACCCGGCCGGATAGCAGCCCGCGCCGTACTTCTTCTTGTCCCACAGCTTCTTGCCGCTGCTGACGTCGTACGCCGTACCGGACATCGAGCGACCGACCATCAGCGTGTCGCCGGCGACGGACAGCTCGATCGAGAGCGTGCTGTCGAAGAGTTCACCGTCCGGGACCTTGGTGCTCCAGCCCTTCGCGCCGGTGTCGAGGTCGAGCTGCTGGAGCTGGTTGCACTTGGCGTTGTCGCCGGTCCCGCTCATGTACGCGATGACGATCTTGTCGTCGGACGTCTTCCGCGGGGTGACCGCGCAGATCTTCTGCGGGAAGGTCAGGGCGTCCCAAGTGGGCTTGCCGTCCCCGACGTTGAACGCGAAGACCTGCTTGTACGCCGCCTTCACCGCCGTCTTGTCGGTGATCCACAGCCCGGGGGCGTCGGCGCCGGAACCGGGGGCGTCGGGCGCCTGCTTGTACCAGAGCACCTTCGCCTCACCGGCCTGGCGGCCCTCGTTGAGGTCCTTGTGGTCCTCGCCGCCGTCGCCGCTGCCGTCACCAGGGTTGACCGGGTCGTCCGAGGCGGAGACCTTGGGGCTCGGGCTCTTCTGGGCGATCGGCTTCTTGCCGTCGTCCCCACCACTGCTGACAGCCCATACGGCGGCGCCGACCACGAGCAGCGCGGCCACGGCGGCGCCGATGACCACGGCGGGCCTGCCCTTGAAGGGGTTCCTGGAGCCGCCCCCGCCGACGGGCGGGGTGCCGGGCGCGCCCGGGTACTGCGCCTGCGGCGGATATCCGTAACCCGACTGCGGGGGCTGCCCGTAGGGGCCCGGCTGACCGTACGGAGCCGGCTGCTGCGGCTGGCCGTACGGGCCCGGCTGGGCGTAGGGACCCGGCTGCTGGGGGTATCCGTAACCGGGCGCCGGTCCTGGCGCGCCGGCGGGCGGAGACTGCGGGGGCGCGGGCGCCTGGGGCTGCTGCGCGGGCGGCGGGGGCGTGCTCTGGGACGGGTACGGCGAGTTGGGGGGAGTGCTCTGGGGCGGGTACGGGGAGTTGGGGGGCGTGCCCTGCGGCGTGTGAGCCGGGTTGGGGGGCGTTCCGAATCCGCCCTGCGCGCGCGGGTCTTGGGGCGCGCCGAAGCCTCCCGCCGACGGTTGGTCCTGCGGTGCTCCGAAGCCGCCCTGCGGCGGCTGACTCGGCGGCTGACTCATCAGCGCGTCCCCCTCTTCACTGATGTGGCGCCCCACCGGCGGCGCTGCGTTCCTGCCACACCGGTGGTTCTCAGACTGGTCTCAGACGGCTCTTTCTATCACTCTGGGGGGCGCGCACAGGGGGCCGGTCCTCCCCCTGTTCCCAAGGGAGAACCGGCCCGTGATGCCGTCGTTACGCGCCTTCACGCGCCCTTCACGCCAGGCGCGCGGCGCGTGTTCATGCGCCTGCTCAGATGCCGCCTGCCCCCTCGGAGGTCGTGCGTGCTCCCTTACGCGTCCTCCGCGAGCTCCAGCCAGCGCATCTCCAGCTCCTCGCGCTCTCCGGCCAACTCGCGCAACTCGGCGTCCAGTTTGGCGACCTTCGCGAAGTCGGTGGCGTTGTCGGCGATTTGGGCGTGCAGCTTGGTCTCCTTCTCCGAGACCTTGTCCAACTGCCGCTCGATCTTCTGGAGTTCCTTCTTGGCGGCGCGGGCGTCGGCGGCGGACGCGGCCTTCGCGGGCGCCGGCGCGGAGGCGAGCACGGCGGCGGCCGCGACCTCCTCCATCTTCCGGCGCCGCTCCAGGTACTCGTCGATCCCGCGCGGCAGCATCCGCAGCGCGCCGTCGCCGAGCAGCGCGAACACATTGTCCGTGGTGCGCTCGATGAAGAACCGGTCGTGGGAGATGACGATCATCGAGCCGGGCCACCCGTCGAGCACGTCCTCCAGCTGGGTGAGCGTCTCGATGTCGAGGTCGTTGGTGGGCTCGTCGAGGAAGAGGACGTTCGGTTCGTCCATCAGCAGGCGCAGCAGCTGCAGCCGCCGCCGCTCACCACCGCTCAGGTCGCCCACCGGCGTCCACTGCTTCTCCTTGTTGAAGCCGAACGTCTCGCACAGCTGCCCGGCGGTCATCTCGCGCCCCTTGCCGAGGTCGACCCGGTCGCGGACGGCCTGCACGGCCTGCAGCACGCGCAGGGTCGGATCGAGCTCGGAGACCTCCTGCGAGAGATAGGCGAGCTTCACGGTCTTGCCGGTGACGATCCGGCCGGCCGCGGGCTGCCGCTCCCCCTCGCTGCGGGCGGCCTCGGCCATGGCGCGCAGCAGCGAGGTCTTGCCCGCGCCGTTCACGCCCACCAGACCGACCCGGTCGCCGGGGCCGAGCTGCCAGGTCAGATGCTTGAGCAGCACCTTCGGCCCGGCCTGCACCGTGACGTCCTCCAGCTCGAAGACCGTCCTTCCGAGCCGGGAGCCGGCGAACCTCATCAGCTCGCTCTTGTCCCGGGGCGGCGGCACGTCGGCGATCAGTTCGTTGGCGGCCTCGATGCGGAAGCGCGGCTTGGAGGTGCGGGCGGGGGCACCGCGTCGCAGCCAGGCGAGCTCCTTGCGGACCAGGTTCTGCCGCTTGACCTCCTCGGTGGCGGCGATGCGCTCGCGCTCGGCACGGGCGAACACATAGTCGGAGTAGCCGCCCTCGTACTCGTACACCGCGCCCTTCTGCACGTCCCACATGCTCGTGCAGACCTGGTCGAGGAACCACCGGTCGTGGGTCACGCACACGAGTGCGGAGCGGCGCTCGCGCAGATGCTGGGCGAGCCAGGCGATGCCCTCCACGTCCAGGTGGTTGGTGGGCTCGTCGAGGATGATCAGGTCCTGCTCGTCGATGAGCAGCTTCGCCAGCGCGATGCGGCGGCGCTCCCCGCCCGAGAGGGGGCCGATGACGGTGTCCAGCCCCTGCGGGAACCCGGGCAGGTCCAGTCCGCCGAACAATCCCGTCAGTACGTCCCTGATCTTGGCGTTGCCCGCCCACTCGTGGTCGGCCAGGTCCCGGATGACCTCGTGGCGGACCGTGGCCTCGGGGTCGAGGGAGTCGTGCTGCGTCAGGACGCCGAGGTGCAGGCCGCCGGAGTGGGTGACCCTTCCGGTGTCGGCCTCCTCCAGCTTGGCGAGCATGCGGATGAGGGTGGTCTTGCCGTCGCCGTTACGGCCGACCACGCCGATGCGGTCGCCCTCGCTGACGCCGAGGGAGACTCCGTCGAGCAGGGCGCGGGTGCCGTACACCTTGCTGACGGACTCGACATTGACCAGGTTGACGGCCATTTCTCTCCTGACAAGGGGGACGATCGACCCTCAAGGGTAGTCCGGCGCGGTACGTGGGCTGACCCGCGGCTGCTCTCGCCCCCTCCGCCCCTACCCGTCCCGTACCTGGGGGCTCCGCCCCCAGACCCCCGTATCGCGCTTCGCGCTCGTCCTCAAACGCCGGACGGGCTGAATCTCAGCCCCTCCGGCCCCTGCCCGAGGCGGGGGCAGCCGGCGAGCGGCGCCCCGTCTAAAGCACCGTCGCGCCCGGCGCCGGGCTCTCCGTGACGCGTACGGAACGGCAGGTGCCCGACGTGAGCAGGGCCCCGGCGATGGTCTGCGCGGAGGGCGCGTCCGGGGCGAGGAAGGCGGTGGTCGGGCCCGAGCCGGAGACGAGCGCGGCGAGGGCGCCGGCCGCCCGGCCCGCGGCGAGGGTGTCGGCGAGGGCCGGGAAGAGGGAGAGGGCGGCGGGCTGGAGGTCGTTGGAGACGGCGCGCGCGAGGGCCCCGGCGTCCCCCTTGGCCAAGGCGTCGAACAGCTCCTGCGAGGCGACCGGCTCGGGGATCCGCACCCCCTCGTTCATGCGGTCGAACTCCCGGAAGACCGCCGGGGTCGACAGACCGCGCTCCGCCATCGCGAAGACCCAGTGGAAGGTCCCGCCGACCTCCAGCGGTCGCAGCTGCTCGCCCCGCCCGACACCGAGCGCCGCCCCGCCCACCAGGCTGAACGGCACGTCGCTGCCCAACTGGGCGCAGATGTCGAGGAGTTCGTCGCGCGAGGCGTTCGTACCCCAGAGCGCGTCGCAGGCCAGCAGCGCGCCGGCCCCGTCCGCGCTGCCGCCCGCCATGCCGCCGGCGACGGGGATGTCCTTGGCGATGTGGACGTGGACGGCGGGGTCGACGCCGTAACGGCGGGCGAGTTCCAGGGCGGCGCGGGCCGCGAGGTTCGTACGGTCCAGGGGCACCTGTCCGGCGTCCGGCCCCGCGCAGGTGACGCGCAGCTCGTCCGCCTCGGTGACCGTCACCTCGTCGTAGAGGCCGACCGCGAGGAAGACATTGGCCAGGTCGTGGAAGCCGTCGGGGCGGGCGCCGCCGACCGCGAGCTGGACGTTGACCTTGGCAGGGACGCGTACCGTCACCGTCTGCGTCTCCGTCACGGCTGGGTCGACTCCTCGTTGTCGGGGGCGCGATGGTCGGGGGCGCGATGGTCGGGGGCGCTGTCGGTGGCGCGGGTTTCTGCGATGCGGGTTTCTGCGATGCGGGCGAACTCTTCCACGGTCAGTGACTCGCCGCGGGCCTGCGGCGAGACCCCGGCGGCGACGAGCGCGGCCTCGGCGGCGGGCGCGGAACCGGCCCACCCCGCGAGCGCGGCCCGCAGCGTCTTGCGCCGCTGTGCGAACGCGGCGTCCACCACGGCGAACACCTCGCGCCGTGTGGCCGACGTCTTGAGCGGCTCGGCACGCCGGGTGAGCGAGACGAGCCCACTGTCGACGTTGGGCGCGGGCCAGAAGACGTTGCGGCCGATGGCACCGGCCCGCTTCACGTCGGCGTACCAGTTCGCCTTCACGGACGGGACGCCGTACACCTTCGAGCCGGGCGGGGCCGCGAGCCGGTCGGCGACCTCCGCCTGGACCATCACGAGCGTGCGCTCGATGGTCGGGAAGGTTTCGAGCATGTGCAGCAGGACGGGCACGGCGACGTTGTACGGGAGGTTGGCGACCAGCGCGGTGGGGGGCGGGCCGGGCAGCTCCCGTACGTGCATCGCGTCGGAGTGCACCAGCGCGAACCGCTCCGCGCGCTCCGGCATGCGGGCCGCGACCGTCGAGGGCAGGGCACCCGCCAGTACGTCGTCGATCTCGACGGCGACGACGCGGTCGGCGGCCTCCAGCAGAGCCAGCGTCAGCGAGCCGAGGCCGGGGCCCACCTCCACGACCACGTCGTCGGGGCGCACCTCCGCGGTCCGCACGATGCGGCGCACCGTGTTCGCGTCGATCACAAAGTTCTGGCCGCGCTGCTTGGTGGGCCGCACGCCGAGAGCTCCCGCGAGTTCGCGGATGTCGGCGGGGCCCAGGAGGGCGTCGGGGGTGGGGCTGGTCACGCACCAAGGGTACGGGTGGGTTGGGGGGCTCATTTCAGCCCGTCCGGCGTTCGAGGACGAGCGCGAAGCGCGACACGGGGGGTCTGGGGGGCGGGAGCCCCCCAGATACGGGAAGGGCAGGGGCGGAGGGGGTGAAAGAGGCTCACCCCCGAAGCCGCGTCCCACAGTGCGGCCAAGGACTCGCCCCCTGGCGCACATACAGCTTCTTCGCGCGGAAGGTCTGCTCGGAGGCGGGCGCGTCCTGGGGGCGGCCGGAGCCCCCGAGCGCGTGCCACGTACGCGTGTCGAACTGATAGAGCCCGCCATACGTACCGGAGGAATCCACCGCCCCGGCCCGCCCACCGGACTCGCACGCCGCGAGCCCGGACCAGTTGAGGTGATCGGCCCCCGCGACGGTCGTCGGAGGGGGCTTCGTCCCGACCCTCACCACCTGCGCCCCGGCCTCCCGCACCACCTCGGACTCGACCCGCCGCGGCTTCTCCTCGACCCCGTTGACGGTCCGCAGCACGTAGGTGACACGCCGCGCCCCCAGTTGCCCGGGGCGCTCGACGACCTCGGTGCCCTTGAACAGCGTGGGATCCTCGGTCCGCACCACCTCGAACGGAATCGGCTCCTCGCGGACCTCCCTGGACCCGGTGACCCGCATGACGGTGACCGTCTGCCCGTCGCGCGGGAAACTCCCGGGCGCGACGGAGGTGGTGTCCTGCCCGCGCAGGGTGATGCCGGCTTCGTCGACGGCCTCCCGGACGCTCGCCGCGTTCGTGCGGATCGTCCGCGCGCGCCCGTCCGCCATGATCGTCACCGTGCGCTCGGTGCGCACATCGAGCGCGAGGCCCTCACGCCCGATGCGCCGGGAGCCCGAGGTCGACACGTACGCGCCCTGCGCGCGCACCCCCAGCTCCCTGAGCGCCCCGTCCACGGTGTGCGCCGTCGTCCACACCTTGCGCCGGCTTCCGTCGAGGGTGAGGTGCAAGGGACGCCCGTAGTGAACCGCGACCTCGTCACCGCTCGCGAGCGCCGTCCCGGGCGCGGGCGCCACCACGTCGTGCGCCCCCAGGTCAACGCCCTCGTCGGCGAGCAGTTCCGTCACGTCGTCCGCGAACGTGTGCAGGGTGTGCGGCCTCCCGTCGACACTCAGCTCGATCGCCTTGTCGTTGGCGACGAACGCGGAGGTGCCCCCGGCCAGGAACGCGACGACCAGCGCCTGCGGGAGCAGCCGTCGCAGGGGGTCGGGGCGCTCGCCACCACGCTTGCGCCGTGACGCGCGCCGGGCCTCCGCGCGCCCGCCGGGCCTGCGTGCCCCCTGCGCCCCCTCGTCACCCCGGGCGCCGTCGGTCCCCTCCGCCCCGTCCGGCTGCTGGCGCGGAAGCCCGGACTCGGTGGCAGCCTCGGGCTCGGGCACGCGCGCCTCGTACGCCGGCTCGTAGGTGTCCGGGTAGGCGTGACCGTACGACGGCGGCTCACAGTCCTCGTACGGCGCCGCACTCGGTCCAGCCAGTCCAGCGGCTCCAGTGGTTCCAGTGGTTCCAGTCGGTCCATACGTCTCGTACTGCGCGCTGCTCACGACGACACGCTCCAGGGGTTCCGGATCGGGCGACCAGAACCTAGCGGAGCGATCGTCACTCTCCCAAGCAACGCGGCTACGCTGTGTCGCGGCACTCTCCCGCGATACACCCCCGAACGACCGGCGAAAACGCCCGAACCGTTATCCGTCAGTAATCGAACGCGCGCGCGGTGTTCGCGGAGATCGAGGTCGCCAGCGCGTCCTCGTCGATGCCCCGCACCGCGGCCATGGCGCGCACCGTGACCGGAATGAGATACGGCGCGTTAGGCCGTCCGCGGTACGGCGCGGGGGTCAGGAAGGGCGCGTCGGTCTCGACGAGGACGAGTTCCAGGGGCGCCACGGCCAGCGCGTCGCGCAGCGGCTGGGCGTTCTTGAAGGTCATATTGCCGGCGAAGGACATGAAGTAGCCGGCGCGGGCGCAGATCTCGGCCATGGCGGCGTCGCCGGAGTAGCAGTGGAAGACGGTCCGCTCGGGGGCGCCCTCCTCCTTGAGGACGCGCAGCACATCGGCGTGGGCGTCACGGTCGTGGATGACCAGGGCCTTGCCGTGCCGCTTGGCGATCTCGATATGGGCGCGGAACGACCGCTCCTGCGCGGCCTTGCCCCCGGGCCCCGTACGGAAGTAGTCGAGCCCGGTCTCGCCGACGCCCTTGACCTGCGGAAGGGCGGCGAGCCGGTCGATCTCGCCGAGCGCCTCGTCCAGCGCCGCCTGCCCGCCCGGCTGCCGGGTGCCCTGCCGGGACCAGCCGTCCGGGTCGCCGTGCACGATGCGGGGCGCCTCGTTGGGGTGCAGCGCGACCGTCGCGTGGACGGCGGCGTGGTCCAGAGCCGTCCGCGCCGCCCACCGCGAGCCGTTCACGTCGCAGCCGACCTGCACGACCGTCGTCACGCCGACCGACGCGGCCTTGGCGAGGCCCTCCTCGACCGTGCCGGTCTGCATGTCGAGGTGGGTGTGCGAGTCGGCGACGGGCACCCGGAGGGGCTGCGGTAGGGGCGGGGTCTCGGACTTCTCGGAGGGCATGCCCCGATCCTACGAAAGGGGCATGCCGAGCCTCACCCGAGGACCGAGGACCGACGCCTGAGGACCGGCGACCAAGGACCCAGAACCGGCGACCGAGGACCGAGGACCGACGACCAATACCGGTCATCCCGCCTTGCGGTGATGGAAGGGGTGCAGCAGATCGGAGAGGTGCCAGTGGTGCGGCTCCTTCGGCTCCCCTGCTGCCGCCTCCTCCCTGGCCGGTGCCTCGTCGGGCTGCCGAGGCACCGGCCCCTGCGGGCGGTGCATCGAGTCGAGAACGGAGGACACCTGACCGGCGCGCATGATGCGCACCACATGGCTGTCGCAGTTCAGGCAGTTGGGCCGGCTCAGCGGCGACGGCACGACCTGGCCGTCCGCCACGTACATCACGAACTCACTGCCCTCGGCGTCGAGGTGGTGCTCTATCTCGTACGACTGCTCCCAGCCGTGCCCGCAGCGCATGCAGGCGAAGGAATACGACTCATGGACGACGGCGGTCGCCGCGCTGCGATGGCCGGTCTGTTCGGTGACCTGACCGGCGCCGACACGCCCGGTCCGTCCTGCGATCTCACTCATGCCAGCTCCTGCTGTCCGCTGGACAAGCGCCCTCGAACGAGGGCGAGGGACGGGTGCGTCCCTTCAACCAGTGGACGCTTCTCCCGGCGCGACCGCATCAGGCCTGTCGACTATTGGAGCCGTTTTGGTCTTTCCTTGTCGGAACGGTCCCGCCAGGCGGCCTGGGCTTTGCCTTTGACCCCAGTCCTTTGCCCTTCTATGGGGCGCTTCGTGCAGCGTTCTTTGCCGCCACGACGGCATCGAAGACGTCGCGTTTGGGAATTCCCGCCTCCGCGGCGACGGCCGCGATCGCCTCCTTGCGCCGCTCCCCCGCCTCCTCGCGCACCCGCACCCTGCGCACCAGCTCGGCGGCGTCCAGTTCCTCGGCGCCCTTCTCGGCGGCGCCCTCGACGACCACGGTGATCTCCCCGCGTACCCCCTCGGCGGCCCAGGCGGCCAGCTCCCCCAGCGGACCCCGCTTGACCTCCTCGTACGTCTTCGTCAGCTCACGGCAGACGGCGGCGCGGCGCTCCGTGCCGAACACCTCGGCCATCGCGGCGAGGGTGTCGTCGAGCCGGTGCGGGGCCTCGAAATAGACCATGGTCCGGCGCTCGCCCGCGACCTCGCGCAGCCTCGAGAGGCGCTCGCCCGCCTTGCGTGGCAGGAAGCCCTCGAAGCAGAAGCGGTCGACGGGCAGTCCGGACAGGGCGAGCGCGGTGAGCACGGCGGACGGGCCCGGTACGGCGGTGACCTTGATGTCCTTCTCGACGGCGGCGGCGACCAGCCGGTACCCGGGGTCCGACACGGACGGCATCCCGGCGTCGGTCACCAGCAGCACCCGCGCCCCGCCGACCAGCGCCTCGACGAGTTCCGGGGTGCGCGCGGCCTCGTTGCCCTCGAAGTACGACACGACGCGCCCGGCGGGCTGCACGCCCAGCGCCTGGGTGAGGCGGCGCAGCCGTCGGGTGTCCTCGGCGGCGACGACGTCCGCGCTCTCGAGCTCCTGGGCGAGCCGGGGCGGAGCATCGGCCACGTCGCCGATGGGGGTGCCTGCCAAAACAAGGGTTCCTGTCACGTTTCCATCCTCGCAGGGCCCGTGCACGGGACTCCCACAGACCTGTTCCCTACGATGGCGCGGTGACCAGTACCGCGTCCTCCACGGACACCCGGCAGGGCCAGGCCGCCGAAGAGCAGCGGCCGTCGTGGCAGCAGCGGCTGCGCCGATTCGGCTACACGGCGCCGCCCAGAAGCGATGTGCGCGACCGGCTCGTGCCGCCGTACGCCGAGCCCAGCCCGCGCATCTGGGCCACGATCGGGCTGCGCCACGAGGTGGCCGAGCGCATCACGCGCTGGTCGGCGTGGGGCGGCCCGCTCCTGGTGACGCTGCTCGCCGGGGTGATGCGGTTTTGGAACCTGGGCACCCCGAAGGCGGTGATATTCGACGAGACGTACTACGCCAAGGACGCCTGGGCGCTCATCCACCGCGGCTACGAGGTCAACTGGTCCAAGGACGCCAACGACCTGATCCTGCAGGGCCACGGCCATGTGACGATCCCGAGCGACGCCGCCTATGTCGTGCATCCGCCGGTCGGCAAGTACGTCATCGGGCTCGGCGAATGGATGTTCGGCTTCAACCCGTTCGGCTGGCGTTTCATGACGGCGCTGCTCGGCACGCTGTCGGTGCTGCTGCTGTGCCGGATCGGGCGCCGGCTGTTCCGCTCGACGTTCCTCGGCTGTCTCGCGGGCGCGCTGATGGCGGTGGACGGTCTGCACTTCGTGATGAGCCGCACCTCGCTGCTCGACGGCGTGCTGATGTTCTTCGTGCTCGCGGCCTTCGGCTGCCTGGTCGTCGACCGGGACAAGGCGCGGGCCCGGCTCGCGGCGGCGCTGCCCGCCGACGCGGACGGCGTCGTACGCCCCGACGCGCACACCGCCGAAACGACCCGCCTCGGCTGGCGTCCCTGGCGCTGGACGGCGGGCCTGATGCTGGGCCTTGCCATCGGCACCAAGTGGAACGGCCTCTACATCCTCGCCGCGTTCTGTGTGATGGCGGTCCTGTGGGACGGGGCCTCGCGCCGGGTCGCGGGCGCACGTCACCCGTACCGGGCGGCCGTCAGGCACGACATGGGCATCACGTTCCTTGCCACGGTCCCGGTCGCCCTGGCGGTGTATCTGGCCTCCTGGACCGGCTGGATCCTGTCGCCGGACAACGGCAAGGGCGGCTACTTCCGCAACTGGGCCGTGACCGACGGCAAGGGCGGCACCTGGGCCTTCCTGCCCGACTGGCTGCGCAGCCTGTGGCACTACGAGCACGAGGTCTACAAGTTCCACGTAGGCCTCTCATCGCCGCACACCTACCAGTCGAACCCGTGGAGCTGGCTCGTCCTGGGCCGCCCGGTCTCGTACTTCTACGAGTCCCCGCTGCCGGGCAAGGACGGCTGCCCGGCCGACGCGGGCGACAAGTGCGCCCGCGAGGTGCTGGCGCTCGGCACCCCCGTCCTGTGGTGGGCGGCCTGCTTCGCGATCGTCTACGTGCTGTGGCGCTGGGCACTGCGCCGCGACTGGCGCGCGGGCGCGATCGCCTGCGGCATCGCGGCCGGCTACCTCCCCTGGTTCATGTACCAGCAGCGCACGATCTTCTTCTTCTACGCCGTCGTCTTCGTGCCGTTCCTCTGCCTGGCCGTCGCGATGATGACCGGCGCGATCCTCGGCCCACCCGGCTCCAGCGAACGCCGCCGCGTCATCGGCGCCGCCGGAGCGGGCGTCCTGGTCCTGCTGATCGCCTGGAACTTCATCTACTTCTGGCCCTTGTACACGGGCACGGCGATCCCGATCGGCCAGTGGCGGTCGCGGATGTGGCTGGATACGTGGGTCTAGCTGCACTGACGTAGCAAGGGGGCGCGGCAATCCACCGCGCCCCCTTGGTCGTTGTTGGCCGTTGGTGCGCTGGTTGGCCACCGAGGGTCTCAGCTGGCCGATGTGCGTGTTGTGCCGAGGTGTCTGCAGCGTCGGGCCGTTCCTGAGCGCGTTGGGATGGCAGCAGTGGGCCCCGCGACCAGGTGTCGGTGGCTGCACGTACGGTCTGCGCATGACTGATCAGTGGTGGGTGGGCGTGCGTCAGCGGGTCGAGGCGGTGGGTGCAGGGCCTGAGGGCGGCAAAGTGTTCGGGGCACTGGGGCACAAGTGGGTCGTGGAGGAGCCGCTCACCCGGGACGAGCTTGCCGAACTCGAGGCTCAGGCAGGCGTGCGGCTACCGGAGGAGTACCGGGCGTTCCTGCTCCACGTTGGCGCGGGTGGCGCCGGCCCCGCGTACGGCCTGTTCCCGGTTCGGCGCGTGCAAGGCCGCTGGCGTTGGGAAGGCGACGGCGCGGACCTGGCGGACCTGTCGAGGCTTGCCGAGCCGTTTCCGGACCAGGGCCCGGACCCGAAGCTGCTCGACGAGTTCCTTGCCCAACGCCCCGAGGAAGAGGACTTCGACGCCATCGAGGACTTCGACGACGCCATCGAGGCGTGGGACGAGCGGTGGGAGGCCGTCATGTTCGCCCCGGAGCGCACCGCCGGTGCCATCGTGGTCTCCCACCTGGGCTGCGCCCAGAGGGAGTGGCTGATCATCAGCGGCAGCCACCGCGGCACGATCTGGTCCGACTGCCGGGTGGACGACGTCGACCTCGCGCCACTCCTCGACGACAACGCTATGCCGGTGAGCTTCGCCCGCTGGTACACCGATTGGCTGGAGAAAGCCGAGCGCACGGCCCTGCCGGCATCGTAGGCCCGTCGCCCTGTGCAGCCGTGCGGGCCGCTTTCCCCGGCCCACTCCGCGATCACAAAGGACGGGTTGTACGACGCTGGCAGGGGACAGAAGATCGGCGTCATCAACGCTTTCTGCCGCAACCAACGAACGACAAGTGCCCCGCCTGGATGCATCCGTGACAGACCCTGAAGACCGAGAGCAGCAGGCGGATACCACCCGCCGCCTGCTGTACTACCTGAACGCTCCGGTCGCCGAGTACTGCCGCCTGCGCGGCGTCCTGCCCGCGCCCGGCGCCGTACGCATCGCCATCCGCGCCGGAGACGACGAGAATGGCCGGGACTTCCTTTACGAGGTCCTCAACGACACTGTGACCCCGTACTACATCCCCGGCCTGCTGCGTACCGTCCTGACCGGACCCCAGATCTACAGCAGCAGTGAGGTAAGCGAGGTCATGGGGATGACACTCATCCGCCTCCGCCCGGAGGAGATCACCCCGGACCCGGAGCCCGAACAGGGCCGGGCACTCACCGTCGTGCACGCCCTGTCGGGCCCCGGCGACGACGAGAACCCCTTCCTGATCGGCTTCCTGATGCATGGCGACGGGCTGTTGCGTCTGTACGTGCAGCGTCCCGACGGGCCCGGCATCATCGGCGTCGACATCCGCCTGACCGAGACACCCGCCACCGCGCTGATCTCTTCACTGCCCTCCCTCGTCGGGGAGGAGCAGTATCGGCGGCCGGCCGCGGACGACCCGCACTGCGATCTCCTCGTCGACCTGACCGACTGGTAGAACCGCACCAGTGGCGGTCGCGGATGTGGCTGGATACGTGGGTCTAGCTGGGCAGACACGAGGGCGAGAGGCGTGGCCGGCCTGACTACGCAAGGGCTGCGTCCGCTCGTGCTCAGGAGCAGAGATTCACGTGCCGGACGGCCAGAACGTGCCCCGCCGCGTCGATGAGGCGGCTGCGGGCCAGGTGTCCGCCGGCCACCGCGTTGGTGATCGCCGAGGCGATCGAGGACGTCTGGGAGCCGGCATTGCCCCCCAGGTCGAACATGACCATGTCGGCACCGGAGCGCAGGGCCTGGACGGCGGCGGCGGGGACGCTGAAGCCGGCGGCGGAGATCGCCTTGGCACTGAGCGAGTCGGTGACCACCAGCCCCTTGAAGCCCAGCTTGCCGCGCAGCTCGTAGCTGATGACGGTGGGTGACAGGCTCGCCGGATTGGTGCCCAGGCCCGGCACGATGTTGTTGGAGACCATGATGGCCGGGGCACCGGCATTGATGGCCGCGGTGAACGGCGGGATGCCCACCTGTTGCAGGGTGGACCAGGGCAGGGTGCGGGCAGGGCCGAAGTCGGAGTTGTAGCTGGAGCCGCCAAGGCCCGGGAAGTGCTTGACGACGGGTATCACGCCTCCGGCGCGCAACCCGTTCATGTAAGCGACACCGGCCTTGGAGACCACCGAGGTGCTGCCGCTGAAGGACCGCCATCCGTCGGGGTTGGTCCGGCTGGGAGCCACGTTCCTGCCGTCGACGTCGACCACCGGCGCGAGGTCCATGTTCACCTGGGCGGCCGCCATCTTGGTGGCGACCTTCGTGACGTTCTGCTGGATCTGGGCCGGGGTCCAGTGCGTGCCCATGTACGCGGGCCAGGGCAGGGACCCGACGAGGTTCGCCATGCGCTGGATGCCGCCGCCCTCCTCGTCGGTCATCACCAACAGGCCCAGGTGGCCGGGTACATGGGACTTCAGGGTGGTCAGCCGGGAGCCGAGGTCGGACGGCGCCTTGCTGCCGAACAGCAGCACACCGCCCGCACCGGCGCTCACCTCGGAGGTGACATCGGACACCGAGGTCTCCGACACCGGGACGGCGATGGTCAGCATGGCCAGCCGGCGGTTCGACCACCCGGCCAGCTTCGTGCTGTTGGTGCACGCGGTGGCGGCGGCGGTGAGGTCCCGAGCGGGGGACGAAAGGGAGGGGGAAGGCGTGGCGGGCGGGGCGAGGGACACGCCGCGGCCACTGGAGTGCGGGGACGCCTTGGGGGTGCCCGTGCCACAGCCCGCCAGGAGCACCGCCGCCACAGCGGCAGCGGTGCTCAGTCTGCGTGCCGTCGTGGCCCGGCCGGGGAGCCGCGGTGGTGCTGTCGCGCTTGTGCGGTCACGGTGCGACGGGACATTCATCGCCCGGCCTCCTTCCGGAAGACGCGACGGTATCCGTCGCGCGCTGATGGCCGTATGAGCCTGAGGTGGGCTTCACGAAGTGTGAGATGCGCTCCAGCCCGCATTTGTTCGAAGCTCCTCGGTCGGCGTACCACCAGAATGCCGTCTCTCGGAGTCGGCCGGAAACTTCGGCCGGAAACTTCGAGATCTCGCCCAGGTGGCGGCCCAGCCGGAGTGACGCGTCCTCGGCCGGAGGCGTTCGGGTCCATGTCAGGGCTCCACCCCGCGAACGACTCATCTACTCCTGGCCCCGGTAGACCGGCACCGCCATCCCCATCGACAGCTGGCGTTCACGTATGTGGCTCGAGACCTGGATCTGACCGTCCCGGGCACTGGGGCCTAACAATCAGGGAAACACCCTCCCCTAGCGTCACATCCGCGGCCTACAGTTCTTGGGCTTACGGGGAGGGGAGCGCGCATGCGCACAGGGGTGAAGGCTGCCGTCATCGGCAGTGTGTTCGCGGTGATGGTGGGGGGCGCCGGGTACGGCGCGTACAACGTGGTGACCGCGATCAGCGGGGACGGCGGGTCGGGAGCGTCCGGGCCCGCGCCCGTGAAGACCGGGCCGCCGAGCGGCGCGGAGGTCAAGGAGACCAGCCGCGCGTTCTTCGCGGCCTGGGAGAAGGGCGACGCGGCCAAGGCGGCGGCGTACACCAACTACGCGGCGAACGCCGAGGGGCTGCTCGCCGGTTACCGCACCGACGCGCACCTCACCGACGTGAAGATCACGCCGGGCACGCCGACGGGCGCGACCGTGCCGTTCTCGGTCGAGGCGACGGTGTCGTACGACGGGAAGAGCAAGCCCTTCTCGTACGACTCCGAACTGACCGTCGTACGCGGCGAGACCACCGGGAAGGCGCTGGTCGGCTGGAAGCCGTCCGTCGTCCATCCGGACCTCAAAGAGGGCGACACGCTGGTCACGGGTGAGTCGGCGAGTCCGGCGATCGAGGCAGTGGACCGCAACAACGTTGTCCTGACGAAGGAGAAGTACCCGTCCCTGGGGCCGATCCTGGACGCGCTGCGCGACAAGTACGGCGACACGGCGGGCGGCACGCCCGGGGTCGAGCTGGCGATCCGGCACGGGAGCGAGAACACCGGCGACACGACGCTGGTGACCCTCGCCAAGGGCAAGGCGGGCCGCGTACACACGACGCTCAGCTCGAGTGCGCAGGCCGCCGCGGAGAAGGCGGTCGCGCAGTACTCCGAGTCGTCCGTGGTGGCGGTGAAGCCGAGCACGGGTGAGGTGCTGGCGGTCGCCAACCACCGCGAGGACGGCTTCAACGCGGCGTTCCTCGGCAAGCTGGCGCCCGGTTCCACGATGAAGATCATCACCGCGGCGATGTTCATCGACAGCGGCGTGACCACGATGAACGGCCCCGCGCCCTGCCCGGACACCGCGACCTGGCAGAGCCAGACCTTCCACAACCTCACGGGCATGGTCCCCAACGAGAAGGCCAGCCTCGCCAACAGTTTCATGCGGTCCTGCAACACGGCCTTCGTGAAGCTCATCGACGGCAGTGACAAGGCGCCGCTCACCGACGAGTCGCTCACCACCGAGGCGCAGACGCGGTTCGGCCTCGGCCAGGACAACTGGAAGACCGGCATTCCGTCCTTCGACGGCAGCGTCCCCGCCTCCGCCGGCTCGGACCGCGCGGCGAACGCGATCGGCCAGGGCCAGGTCCAGATGAGCCCGCTGAACATGGCGTCGGTGACGGCGACCGCCGTCACCGGCACGTTCCGTCAGCCGGTCATCGTGCCGCTCAAGCTCGACGACCGCGTGCCGGCGCAGGCGAAGGGCCTGCCGATGAACACCGTCGCGCAGCTCAAGCAGATGATGCGGCTCACCGCGACGAGCGGCACCGCCGCGAGCGTCATGGCCAGGCTCGGCGGTGACATCGGCGCCAAGACCGGTTCCGCCGAGGTCGACGGCCAGACCAAGTCCAACAGCTGGTTCACCGGTTATCGGGGCGACGTCGCGGCCGCCGCCATGACCCAGGAGGGCGGCCACGGAGGCGACGCCGCCGGTCCGATCGTCGCAGCTGTGCTACGAACTGGCGGCTGAAGTCACCCGTCACAGGGCGGGACCCTAGGGTGGTGCTTCTCGTTGAGCAATGTGAGCAGTGTGAGCAGCGTGCAGGCGCGGGGGCATCAGGGGACAGCGGAGGACTGGGAGCTGTGGGCAAGAGAAGGCGCGTCGCCGAGCGACGGAAGACGAAACGGCCCGCCGTACTCGGCGGGGTGATCGCCGTCGTCGCCGTCGGCGGGGCGTTCGGCGCCTACATCCTGTACGGCGGTGGCGCGGCGGCCGACGATCGTACGTCGACGACCGCCCACCACAAGGCCGTCAAGACGGGTCCCCCGTCGGCCACCGAGGTGCGGACGACGGCCGCCGCCTTCCTCACCGCCTGGCAGGGCGGCGACGTCGCGAAGGCGGCCGCAGCCACGGACGACTCGGCCGCCGCGACGACCGCGCTGACCGGCTACGGCAAGGACGCGCACATCACCGGCGTGACCCTGACCAGCGGCACGCGCTCGGGCGCCGTCGTCCCGTTCTCCGTCAAGGCCACCGTCACCTACCAGGGCAAGAGCAAGCCGCTGACGTACGAGTCGAAGCTGACGGTCGTGCGGCGCGCCAAGGACGGTGCTGCGCTGGTCGGTTGGCAGCCGTCCGTCGTCCACCCGGACCTCCAGGACGGCGACCGGCTGGTCACCGGCGCCTCGGGCACGCCTCCGGTCACCGCCCTCGACCGCGCCGGCGCAGAGCTGACCACGGCCAAGTACCCCTCCCTGGGCACGGTCCTGGACGGGCTGCGCGAGAAGTACGGCAAGACGGCCGGCGGCAAGGCGGGCATCGAGCTGCGCGTGGTCCGGGCGCCCGCGAAGAAGGGCGCCCAGAAGACCCCCGACAAGACCCTGGTGACGCTCAGCGAGGGCACGCCGGGGACGGTCAGGACGACGCTCAGTCCCACCCTTCAGGCGGACGCCGAGCGTCAAGTGGCCGCCAAGGTGAAGGCGTCGGTGGTCGTGATGCGGCCCTCGACGGGCGAGATCCTCGCGGTCGCGAACTCCGGCCACGGTTTCAACACCGCCTTCCAGGGCTCCCTCGCACCCGGCTCCACGATGAAGGTCATCACGGCGTCGCTGCTCTTCGACAAGGGCCTGGCCTCGGCCGACAAGCCGCACCCGTGCCCCAAGACGGCGACGTACGGCGGCTGGAAGTTCCACAACGACAACGACTTCGAGATCAAGAACGGCACGTTCAAGGCGGCCTTCGCGCGGTCCTGCAACACGGCCTTCATCACCCAGGCGAAGAAGCTCCAGAACGACGACCTGACGAAACAGGCCCAGCAGGTCTTCGGGCTGAGCAGGAACAACTGGGCCATCGGCGTCCCGTCCTTCGACGGCTCGGTGCCGGTGCAGAGCGCCGCGCAGATGGCGGCGTCCCTGATGGGCCAGGGCGGGGTCCGCATGAACCCGCTGAACATGGCGTCGGTCGCCTCGACGGTCCAGGCGGGCAGCTTCCACCAGCCCTACCTGGTGTCCCCCACGGTGGACCACCGCACGCTGGCCACGGCGTCCCGCACCATGTCCGCGTCCACCCTCTCCCAGCTCCGCGAAGTCATGCAGTACACGGCCGCCGCCGGCACCGCCGCCCAGGCCATGTCCGGCCTCGGCCCCGACTACGGCGCCAAGACCGGCTCCGCCGAGGTCGACGGCCAGAAGAAGCCGAACGGCTGGTTCACGGCGTGGAAGGGCGACCTGGCGGCGGCGGGCGTCGTCCAACAGGGCGGCCACGGCGGCGACACAGCGGGCCCGATCGTGGCGGCACTGCTGAAGGCGGGGAGCTAGGACCTGTCCGGCGGGAGTGGGGAACGGGGAGATCTCGCTCGCGTGCCGCGTACACCGACCGCTAGCGTGCCGGGCATGACCGCCATCGAAGACAACGCCGCGCATCCCCGTTTCGCCGAGGCCCTCCAGGAATTGGGGCTCGGCGAGGTGAACGGCCGTATCCGCCGGTTCCCGGAGGCGACGCGGACCGCCGCCGAGGCCGCCGCCGCGATCGGCTGTGAGCTGAGCCAGATCTGCAAGTCGCTGATCTTCGCGGCGGACGGCGTCCCGGTGCTCGTCCTCATGGACGGCGCCTCCCGGGTCGACGTGGAGCTCGTGCGGCGGGAGCTGGGCGCCGAGAAGGTGACGCGGGCGCGGGCGGAGCTGGTGCGGGAGACGACGGGGTACGCGATCGGCGGCGTACCGCCCTTCGGGCACCGCACCAGGACCCGTGTGCTGGCGGACCGTTCGCTGCTCGGCCACGACACGGTGTGGGCCGCGGCGGGCACGCCGTACACCGTCTTCCCGATGGATCCGGAGAGCCTTGTCGCCCATGCCGGCGGCACGCTGGTGGACGTGCGCGAGCTGACCGCGTGACGCTGGCCGTCACCGCGGCCGTCCTGCTCGCCGCGGTCACCCACGCCGGCTGGAACGCGCTCGCGCACCGCATCAGCGACAAGCTGGTCGGCTTCACGCTGATCGCGGGCGGCGGCATGCTGATCGGCCTCGTGATGGTGCCGTTCGTGGCGTTCCCGGCGTCCGGGGCGTGGCCGTACCTCATCGCGTCGGCCGTGATCCACGTCGTCTACTACGTACTGCTGATGCGCTCGTTCCGGCTCGGCGACTTCGGACAGGCGTACCCGATCGCGCGCGGGACCGCTCCGCTGGTCGTGACGGCGCTGGCGGCGGTCTTCGCGCACGAGGTGCCCGACCTGTGGGCGGCGGCGGGGATCGCGCTGTCCTGCGCCGGGCTGACCGGCGTCGCCCTTGCGGGACTGCGCGGGCACCGCCCCAACTGGGCGGCGATCGGGGCGGCGTTGGCGACCGGCCTGTCGATCGCCGCGTACACCGTCGTCGACGGTCTTGGCGTGCGCGCGTCCGGCTCCTCCCTCGGGTACATCGCCTGGCTGATGGCCGTGGAGGGCGCGGTGATCCCGGCGTACGCGGTGCACCGATGGCGCGGTGAACTCATCTCTGTGCTACGGCCGTTCGCCGCCGTCGGCTTCCTCGGCGCGGCGCTCTCCGTCGCCGCGTACGGGCTGGTGCTGTGGGCCCAGACCCGCGCGGAACTGGCACCGATCGCGGCGCTGCGGGAGTCGTCGATCATCGTGGGGGCGGCGATCGGAGCGGTGTTCTTCAAGGAACGGTTCGGGGCTCCCCGGATCGCGGCGGCGGGGCTGCTGGTGGTGGGGATCGGGCTGATGCTGCACGCGGGTTAGGTGCCTTCCAGGGGCGCCGGGGTCACCACCCCCTTTCCGCCTACGCGTCGATCGCCGTCCGCACCGCCCGTACCAGCGCCTGCGCCCGCGCGTCCGCCGTCACGCTCTTGCGGAAGCCGTTCGTGACATAGCCGAAGGCGATGCCCGACTCGGGGTCGGCGAAGCCGAGGGCGCCGCCGCGGCCGGGGTGGCCGAAGGAGCCCGGGGAGAGCAGGGGCGACGCGGTGCCGTGGAGCATGTAGCCGAGGCCGAAGCGGGTGTGGACGACCAGAACCCGGTCGGGGCCCGCCGACCGCTGCGCCCGGGCGGCCGACACCGTCTGAGGGGAGAACAGCCGTACGCCGTCCACCTCCCCGATCAGCGCGGCGTAGAAGCGGGCGAGGCCGTCCGCCGTGGCGATGCCGTTCGAGGCGGGAAGGACCGCCGCACGGTAGGCCGGCTCGTTCTCGTCCGGCATCGGGGTGATCGCCGCGAACGCCCTCCGTGTCAGGCTTTCCGGGTCGGCGTACGCCTCGGACACCGCCCGCTTCGGCCGGGTCTTCAGACCACCCGGCGCCGGCGGAGCTTCGACCTGCCCGACCCGCCCCACTCGGCCGGCCTCCGCCGCCGGCAGCCCGACCCACAGGTCCAGGCCCAGCGGGCCCGCGATCTCGTCCGCGACCCACCGGCCGAGGGTACGGCCGGTCGCGCGCCGGACCAGCTCGCCCGTCAGCCAGCTGTACGTCTGCGCGTGATAGCCGTGGTCCGTTCCCGGCTCCCACACCGGCGCCTGCGCGGCCACCGCCGCGGCCGCGAGGTCGGGATCCGCCGCCTGGGCCGGGGTGAGCGGACGGTCCAGGACGGGCACGCCGGCCCGGTGCGCGAGCACGTGCGCGACGAGCGTCCGGTCCTTGCCTTGCGCCTTGAACTCCGGCCAGTAGTGGCCGACGGGAGCGTCCAGGTCGAGTTCTCCGCGCTGGGCGAGCAGGAGCAGTACGGCGGCGGCCACGCCCTTCGTGGCCGAGCGCACGATCTGCGCGGTGCCGTGCCGCCAGGGCTCGGTGCCGTCGACGTCGCGCGTGCCGCCCCACAGGTCGACGACCTTGTGCCCGTCGCGGTACACGGTGACGGCGGCGCCCCGGTCCCCGAGAACCTCGAAGTTGCCTGCGAACGCTTCCCTGACCGGCTCGAAGCCCTCGGCCACTGTGCCGTTCACGTCCACGCGCGCGCTCCCTGTCACCTCACCTGTGCCAACGGTGGGTGCAACATCCACGTATCGCCTTCGATTCCTAGCCCAGCAGGATCGTGACCTCGATGTTGCCTCGGGTGGCGTTCGAGTACGGGCACACTTCGTGGGCCGCGTCCACGAGCTTCGTCGCGAGCTCCTGGTCGACGACGGGCAGCGAGACGCTCAGCGCGACCGCGAGGCCGTAGCCGCGCTGCTTGTTCGGGCCGATGCCGACCTTCGCGGCGACCGTGGAGCCGGAGAGGTCGTACCCGGCGCGGCGGCCCACCAGCACCAGCGCGTTGTGGAAACAGGCGCTGTAGCCGGCCGCGAACAGCTGCTCCGGGTTCGTCCCGTTGCCGTCACCGCCGAGCGCGGGCGGCATCGCGACCTTCAGTTCGAGCTGGCCGTCCTGGCTGGTCACATAACCGTCCCGGCCGCCGTGCGCGGTGGCCTCGGCGACGTACATGATCTTGGTCGGACGGGCGTCGACAGCGGTGCCATCGATCACGGCAGGACCTCCCCCAGGGCGGAAACCGCGCGAGAGCGCAGGTACATCGTGCACAAGGTACCGGCCGGTACGGGGTTCCGAATTACCCGGGGGTAGCAACCGGGGGTAACAGAGCGCCCCAGGTGAGCGCGCCTCAGCGGCCGCGCCCCGCCGCCCCCTCCGCCAGGCGCCACAGCTCCTCCCGGAGCCGCGCGACCTCCGGGCCGCTCACGCCCGTCGCGGTCAGCAGCGCCTGCGGTACTTCCTCCGCGCGCTCCCTGAGCACCTCGCCGCGCCCGGTGAGCGCGACGAGCACGGAGCGTTCGTCGCGCGCCGAGCGCTCACGGCACACGAGCCCCGCCGACTCGAGCCGCTTGAGCAGCGGCGACACCGTGCCGTAGTCGAGGTGCAGCGCGGTCGCCAGTTCCTTGACCGTGGTCTCGCCGCGTTCCCACAGGACCAGCATGACCAGGTATTGCGGGTAGGTGAGGCCGAGTTCGTCGAGCAGCGGGCGGTACGCGGCGGTCACGGCGCGCTGGGCGGCGTACAGCGCGAAGCACAGCTGGTCGCCGAGGAGCAGCGACCCGGCCGACCCGACGTCCTCTTGTTTCGTCACGCGCCCATTGTCACGGAGCGCGGGTCGAACCCGAAGGGCAGCTCCAGACGGTGGGTGCGCATCAGCGCGTCGTCGGAGAGCAGCTCGCCGGTCTTGCCGTCGGCGGCGATCACGCCCTCGCTGAGGACGAGGGAGCGGGGGCACAGTTCCAGGGCGTACGGCAGGTCGTGCGTGACCATGAGGACGGTGACGTCCAACGACCGCAGGATGTCGGCGAGTTCGCGCCGCGAGGCGGGGTCGAGGTTGGACGAGGGCTCGTCCAGCACGAGGATCTCCGGCTCCATCGCGAGGACGGTCGCGACCGCCACCCGGCGCCGCTGCCCGAACGAGAGATGGTGCGGCGGCCGGTCGGCGAAGGCCTCCATGCCGACCCGCTCCAGTGCCGTACGGACACGTTCCTCCAGTTCGGCGCCCTTCAGGCCGGCCGCGGCCGGGCCGAACGCGACGTCCTCGCGCACGGTCGGCATGAACAGCTGGTCGTCCGGGTCCTGGAAGACGATGCCGACCTTGCGCCGGATCTCGGCCATGTGCCGCTTGCCGACCGGGAGTCCGGCCACCGTCACGGTGCCGGCACCGCCGGTCAGGATGCCGTTGAGGTGCAGGACGAGGGTGGTCTTGCCGGCGCCGTTCGGGCCGAGCAGGGCGACGCGCTCGCCGCGCCCGACGGCGAAGTCCACGCCGAAGAGGGCCTGATGTCCGTCCGGGTAGGCGAAGGCCAGTCCGGCCACTTCGAGAGAGGGGGTCACAGGGTCCATCCCAACAGGCATACGACAAGGGCGGCGAACGGGAGGGCGAGGGCGTACGACCACTGGGTCCGGGAGGCGGTCACCTCGTCGATGACCGGCATCGAGCCGGCGTATCCCCGGCTCACCATGGCGAGATGCACACGCTCCCCGCGCTCGTAGGAGCGGATGAACAGCGCGCCCGCCGATTTCGCGAGCACCCCCCAGTGCCGCACACCCCGGGCCTCGAAACCGCGCGACTCCCGCGCGATCCGCATCCGCCGCATCTCGTCCGTGATGACATCGCCGTACCGGATCATGAAGGAGGCGATCTGCACGAGGAGCGGCGGGAGTCTCAACCGCTGGAGGCCGAGGAGCAGTTCACGCAGTTCGGTCGTCGAAGCGAGCAGTACGGAGGCGGCGACGCCCAGGGTGCCCTTGGCGAGGACGTTCCAGGCGCCCCACAGGCCGTTGACGCTCAGCGACAGGCCGAGCACGTCCACCCGCTCGCCTTCCGCCACGAACGGCATCAGCAGCGCGAACGCCACGAACGGGATCTCGATCAGCAGCCGTTTCAGCAGGAATCCGGCCGGTACGCGCGCCTTGAACGCGACCGTCGCCAGCAGCGCGGCGTACAGCGCGAACGCCCACATCGCCTCGCGCGGTGTGGAGACGACCACGATCACGAAGGCGAAGGCCGCGGCGAGCTTGGTGTGCGGGGGCAGGGCGTGCACGGGCGAGTGCCCGTGCCGGTAGAGCTTGTGCGCGTGACCGGCGCCCATGTCAGGCGATCCGCGAGGGGGAGACGTCCGACGTACGGCGCCTGCGCACCGCCCAGAAGACGCCGCTGCCCGCGACGACGGTGACGCCGACGCCGATCACTCCCGCGAGACCGCCGGAGATCCGGGCGTCGGAGATGTCCTTGACGCCGTACCCGGCGAGCGGTGAGTCCTGCGAGGCGTGCTTCTCGACGCGCTTGTCGATGCCCTTGTCCTTGGCGACCTTCTCCAGGCCGTCGGGGCTGGCCGAGGCGTAGAAGCTGACGAACCCGGCGAGGACCAGGGAGGTGACGAGGCCGGTGACCCAGACCTTGCGGCGGGAGGCGCGGGCCGCCACCGGCAAGGCGGGGGCGTCGACCAACTCACCGCCCACGCGCAGCTTCAGACGCTGCGTCAGGCCCCGGGCCCCGTACACGAGATCCGGTCGTACGGCGATGACGGCGCCGACCGTGAGCGCGGTGATCGCGGCCTCGCCGATGCCGATGAGGACGTGCACACCGATCATGGCGGTGGCGACCTTGGAGATGGCGACGTCGGTCGTACCGCCGACGGCGTAGATGAGGGTGAAGACGACGGCTGCGGCCGGGACGGACAGCAGCGCGGAGACGAAGGCGGCGACGGTGATGGAGCGACGCCCGCGCGGGAGTACCTTCACCAGGCCGCGGAAGACGGCGTAGGAGACGACGGTCGTGGTGATCGCCATGTCCGTGATGTTCACGCCGAGGGCGGTCAGACCGCCGTCCGCGAACAAAATGCCCTGCATGAGCAGGACCACGGAAACGCAGAGAACGCCCGTGTAGGGGCCGACGAGGATCGCTGCCAGGGCGCCGCCGAGCAGATGTCCGCTGGTCCCGGCGGCGACCGGGAAGTTGAGCATCTGGACGGCGAAGATGAAGGCGGCGACGAGGCCGGCGAGCGGCGCGGTGCGCTCGTCCAGCTCGCGGCGGGCGCCGCGCAGGCTCACAGCGATGGCGCCGGCGGCGACGACTCCGGCGGCAGCGGAGACCGGGGCGTTGATGAATCCGTCAGGTACGTGCACCGTTCGATGATAGGGGCTTGTTGCGAATGCCTTGCAAGAGCGAGCGTCCTCCGAATAGCCCCCGCCGCGTCAACCGCCGCCCGTGAACGCCGCCCGAGAGCGGTTTCCCTCAGATGTGCGACATTGGATAGGTGACGGATTCACATATTCCGCCCTGGTAACGCAGCGTAAGGAGTCGGTTCATGTCCGCCGTCGAACAGTACGCACGCGCCCACATCGTCACCGACACGGCCGACTCCGCCGAGGACGAACACCGAGCGGTCCCCGTCGCCCTTCGCTACGACCCCGAGGCCAACCCCCGCCTGGTGCGCATCACCCTGCCCGGCCCGCATGAGTGGATCTTCGCCCGCGAGCTCCTCGAGCAGGGGCTGCGGATTCCCGTCAGCAGCGGCGGCGTACGCGTCTGGCCGTGCGGCCGGGTGCAGGCGGTCATGGAGTTCCACTCGGCCCAAGGGGTGGCGGTCGTGCAGGTCGACTCGAAAGCCGTGATGCGCTTCCTGCGTCGTACCTACATGGCCGTCACCCCCGTGGCTCACTGACCTGGAACGTCAGACGCGGGCCAGCTCACGGTCCTCGTCGTCGTCCTTGTGCCTCTCGTCCAGGGCGCGCAAGCCCTCACCCTCGACGTCCACATTCGGCAGGGCGCGGTCCAGCCACTTCGGCAGCCACCAGGCCTTCTTGCCGAGCAGCGCCAGGACGGCCGGGACGATCGCCATGCGCACGATGAACGCGTCGAAGAAGACGGCGATCGCCAGGCCGAAGCCGATCATCTTGATCATCGACTCGCTGGAGCCGATGAAGCCGGAGAAGACGGCCATCATGATGACGGCGGCGGCGGTGACCACCCGGGCCCCGTGCTTGAAACCGGTGACCACGGCCTCGCTGGGCCGCTCCCCGTGGACGTACGCCTCGCGCATCCGGGTCACGAGGAATACCTCGTAGTCCATCGCCAGACCGAAGACGACGCCCACCATGAAGATCGGCATCATCGACATGATCGGGCCGGTCTCCTCGACACCCAGCAGTCCGCCCAGCCAGCCCCACTGGAAGACCGCGACCACGGCGCCGAGGGCGGCCAGCACGCTGAGCAGGAAGCCGAGGGCCGCCTTCAGCGGGACCAGGATCGAGCGGAAGATCACGATCAGCAGCAGGAAGGCCAGTCCGACCACCAGCGCCAGGTACGGGATCAGCGCGTCGTTGAGCTTCTGCGAGAAGTCGATGTTCATCGCGGTGGTGCCGGTGACCAGCACCTTCGCGTCGGTGTCGGCCTTGATCTCGCCGCCCGCGTCACGGATGGAGTGCACCAGGTCCTCGGTCTTGACCGAGGACGGCTTGGAGTCCGGGACGACGGTGATCGTCGCGGTGTCGCCGGCCTTGTTGAACTTCGCCGGCGTGACCGTCACGACGCCCTTGAGGTCCTTGATCTCGTCGGACACCTTGGTGGCGGCCGCCTTCGGATCGGCGCTGGACTTCGCGTCGACGACGACCATCAGCGGGCCGTTGAAGCCGGGGCCGAAGCCCTCGGAGAGGGTGTCGTAGGCCCGTCGCTGGGTGGTGGACGTCGGCTGTGAACCGTCGTCGGGCAGGCCGAGTTCCAGCGAGGTCGCGGGGATCGCGGCGGCGCCCAGACCGACGACGCCGAGGAGGAGGACGGCCACGGGACGGCGTACGACGAAGCTCGCCCAGCGGGTGCCCATGTTCGGCTTGCCCGGCTTCTTCGCCGCGCGGCCGCCACCGAGCAGCCGGCTCTTCTTGCCCGCGGGCTGAACCCGCTTGCCCGCGTATCCGAGCAGCGCCGGGATCATGGTCAGCGCGATGAGGACGGCGATGACCACCGTGCCGGCCGCCGCGACGCCCATCTTGGTCAGCATCGGGATGTTGACGACGGAGAGGCCCACCAGGGCGATGACGACCGTGAGGCCGGCGAAGACCACCGCCGAGCCCGCCGTGCCGACGGCCCGGCCCGCCGCGTCCTCGCGCTCACGGCCCTCGGCCAGTTCGCCGCGGTAGCGGGAGACGATGAAGAGGGCGTAGTCGATGCCGACCGCGAGGCCGATCATCGAGGCCAGGGTCGACGTGGTCGTGCCAAGGTCCAGCGCGTTCGCGAGGGCCGCGATGGTCGAGACACCGATGCCGACGCCGATGATCGCGGTCAGCAGCGGCAGCCCGGCCGCGATCAGCGAGCCGAAGGTGATGATGAGGACGACGGCGGCCATCGCGATACCGATGACCTCGGTGGCCCCGGTCTCGGGCGCGGCCTGCAGCGCGTCACCGCCGATCTCGACGGTCAGTCCGGCGTCCCGCGCGCTCTGCGCGGCCGCCTCGAGTGCGTTCTTGGAGGAGTCCTTCAACTCCATGCCGGAGACCTCGTACTTGACCGACGCGTAGGCGACCGACCCGTTCTTGCTGACGGCGTTGGCCTTGTACGGGTTGACGACGGAGGTGACCTCGGAGCCGGTGCGCAGCTCCTTGACGGTCTTGTTGACCGTCGCCTTGTTGGCGGCGTCCGTCATCTTCTGCCCGGCCGGCGCCTTGAAGACGACGCGCGCGGTCGCTCCGTCGGCGCTCATGCCGGGGAAGCGCTGCTCCAGCAGGTCGAAGGCCTTCTGCGCCTCGGTGCCGGGTATGGAGAAAGAGGTGGAGCCGGCTGCGGGCGCGGAGGCCGCGCCGACACCCGCGAGGGTCAGCAGCGCCACCCAGATCAGGGCGACGAAGTGCCGTCGCCTGAAGGCGAGTCGGCCGAGTTTGTAGAGGAACGTGGCCACGAAGGCGTACTCCCGGTCAGGTCGTGGGATGGCAGGGGCTGGTCGCGATCACCCGAGTGGGGGCAGGGGTGATCAGCCCGACGACGTGAGCGGTCGCGTCAGGTGCGGTGGGAGGGGACTTCTGGAGGGTGTGAGGGATCAGGCGCCGAGGGCGGGGAGGACCACGGCGTCGATGTACGAGGTGAGGAAGGCCTGGGTGGGCGGGAGTTCGTCGATGAGGGTCCGGGCCGCGAAGGCGCCGATCAGCATGTGCATCACGTAGTCCATCGCGGGGTTGTCCGGACGGATCTCGCCCCGGTCCACGGCGCGCCGCAGCACCAGCCGCATGTCCTCGATCTCCGGCTCGATGATCAGTTCCCGGAAGGCGCGCAGGAGATCCGGGTTCGCGTGCATCGCCATGGCCAGGCCCCGCATCAGCGCGGAGTTCTGCTCCATGTGACAGTCGTCCTCGCGCGACACCAACGCGTGGAAGTCGCCCCGCAAGGACCCGGTGTCGGCGGCGACATGGGCCCGCTTGTGGTGCCGCATGGCCCTGGCGACGAGCTCGGCCTTGCCGCCCCACTGGCGGTAGAGGGTGGCCTTGCTGGACCGCGTGCGGGCGGCCACGGCGTCCATGGTCAGCGCGTCGTACCCGACTTCCCGAAGCAGGTCGAGCACGGCCGCGTACAGCTGGGCCTCACGCTCGGGCGTGATCCGACTGCGACGCGCCGTTGCGACTTCAGCCATGCCACTCACCTTCCCCGCTCCGGATGCTTCCTGGATTCAAACAGCTCTCGTCGTACGCCTCTGAAGATACCCCGAGAAAAAGCGAAACGAAACCGTTTCGTACGTGTGATGGGTCACGGCTACGTTTTCACAAGTTGCCGGGGCCCGCCGAGGGGAAAAGCATGGGTAGGTGAGCGACGAGTACGAGAACGCGACCACCGGGGACGACGCGCCCGGGTATCTGCGCTTCCCGCACCTCAGCGGCGACCGGCTCTGCTTCGCGGCCGAGGACGACCTGTGGGTGGCCCCCCTCGACAGCCCCGGCCGCGCCTGGCGGATCACCGTGGACCGCACCAAGGTCGGCCACCCCCGGTTCTCGCCCGACGGCCGGTACATCGCGTACACGAGCTGGCGCAGTTTCGTGCCGGAGATCCATCTGGCGCCCGTGGACGGCGGCCCCGGCAGACGGCTCACCTACTGGGGCAGCGCGGACACCCAGGTCCGCGGCTGGTCCCCGGACGGCGACATCCTCGCCGTCGCCTCGCACGGCCAGCCCTTCTCGTACTTCACCTGGGCCTACAGCGTCCCCACCAACGGCGACCCCGGCGGCCAGCTGCCCTGGGGCCCGGTGTCGGACATCGCGGTCACCGACATCGACGGCGAGCGCAGGACGCTGCTGCTCACCGGCACCCCGCCGCACGAGCCGGCCGCCTGGAAGCGCTACCGGGGCGGGGCGACCGGCCGCCTCTGGCTGCACGGTCAGCTGCTGCTCGCCGGCCTCGAGGGCCATCTCGACTCGCCCATGTTCGTCGGCGGCAGGATCGCCTTCCTGTGCGACCACGAGGGCATCGGCAACCTGTACTCCTGCGCGTACGACGGCTCGGACCTGCGCCGCCACACCGACCACGACAGCTTCTACGCACGCCACGCCTCCTCGGACGGCACCCGGGTCGTCTACCAGTGCGCCGGCGACCTGTGGATCGTCGACGACCTGTCCCCGGACTCGGTCCCGCGCCGCATCGGCGTGCGCCTGGGCGGCCCGCGCGCCGGACGCCGTACGTACCAGGTGCCGGCCACCCAGCACGTCGACGGCATCTCCGTGGACGAGACGGGCCGGGCCAGTGCCGTCGTCGTACGCGGCAGCCTGTACTGGCTCACCCACCGCGACGGCCCCGCGCGCACCATCACCGACACCCCCGGCGTACGGGTCCGGCTCCCCGAGATGCTCGGCTCGAGCGGCCAGGTCGCCTACGTCACGGACGCCGAGGGCGAGGACGCCGTCGAGATCGCCTACCTGCCGCGCGCGACCGGCGACCGGGAGCCGCGCCGGCTGGCCTCCGGCGAACTGGGCCGCGTACAGGAGATGGTGTCGGACCCGCAGGGCGAACGCCTCGCGATCGCGTCGAACGACGGGCGGCTGCTGCTCCTCACCGCGTCCGACGAAACGGCTGCCGCCGAGGGCTCCGAGGAGTCCGGGGGCACCTCCGGGACGGAGTCCGGGGACACCTCACGGACGGAGTCCGGGGGCACCTCGCGGACGGAGTCCGGGGGAGGCGAGGTCACCGAGCTGATCCGGTCCATCAACGGGCCGGTGCGCGACCTCGCGTTCTCGCCGGACGGGGCCTGGCTGACATGGTCGCACCCCGGCATCGGCCGCACCCTGCGGCAGATCAAGATCGCACGCATGAAGGACCGCCTGATCGTCGACGTCACCAACGGGCGCTTCGAGGACGAGAATCCGGTGTTCACCCGGGACGGCCGCTACCTCGCCTTCCTGTCCTGGCGCGGCTTCGACCCCGTCTACGACGTGCACACCGGGGACCTGTCCTTCCCGCTGGGCTGCCGCCCCTACCTGGTGCCGCTGTCCTCCGTGACACCCTCCCCCTTCGCGCTGAACCCGGAGGGACGCCCGGTCGCCGGGGGCCTCGACCCCGTCGAGGACGAGAGCGGCGACGGCACGGTGACCGTCGAACTCGAGGGCCTGGAGAGCCGGGTGACACCCTTCCCGGTCACCGCCTCCAAGTATTCGGCGCTGTACCCGGTCGCCGGCGGCGGCCTGGTCTGGCTGCGCTGGCCGATCTCGGGCGCGCTGGGCGAGACCTTCGTCAACCCCGCCGACCTGTCCGGCCGCCCCACGCTCGAGTACTTCAACGTCGCCAAGGCGAAGAAGTCCGAACTCGTCGAGCATCTGGACTGGTTCGCGGTGAGCGGCGACGGGTCCCGGCTGGTGGTCGTGGACGAGGGCGACCTGCGCGCCGTCCCCTCCACCGAGCCCGGCGACAGCGACTCCACGGTCTGGATAGACCTGCGCCGCCTCCTGCACACGGTGGACCCGGCCGCCGAATGGCGCCAGGCGTACGCGGAGGCCGGCCGCATCATCCGCGCCTACTACTGGGAACCGAACATGTGCGGCATCGACTGGGACGCGGTGCTCGCACAGTACCGGCCGCTGGTCGAACGGGTCGCCTCGCCGGACGAGTTCGCCGACCTGCTGCGCGAGGTCCTCGGCGAACTGGGCACCTCCCACGCGTACGTCGCCGCCGCCCGCCGCAACGAGGGACCCGCCCACTACCAGCGCTGGCAGGGCCTGCTGGGCGCCAACTTCGTCCGCCGTGACGGCGGCTGGATGCTCAAGCGGATCCTCCCCGGCGACTCCTCGGACTCCAAGGCACGCTCACCACTGGCGGGCACCGGCATCCGCGAGGGCGCCGTGCTGACTCACGTGGACGGGCGCCCGGTGGACCCGGTGACCGGCCCGTACCCCCTGTTGGCGGGCGCGGGCGGTACGACGGTGGAGCTGACGTTCGCCTCTGCGGAGGGCGAGGGCCGGGCGAGGCGGGTGGCCGTGGTCCCGCTGATCGACGAACGGCCGCTGCGCTACCAGGACTGGGTGGCCAAACGCCGCGAGGTCGTACGGGAGTTGAGCGGGGGCCGCTGCGGCTATCTGCACATCCCCGACATGGGCGGCTCGGGCTGGGCCCAGTTCAACCGCGACCTGCGGATGGAGGTCTCCCGGCCCGCGCTCCTCGTCGACGTGCGCGGCAACGCGGGCGGCCACATCAGCGAACTGGTCATCGAGAAGCTGACCCGTAGGATCCTCGGCTGGGACCTGACCCGCGACGCCCAGCCCGTCTCGTACGCCTCGAACGCGCCGCGCGGGCCCGTGGTGGCGCTGGCGGACGAGGCCACCTCCTCCGACGGCGACATGATCACGGCCGCCTTCAAGCTCCTGAAGCTCGGGCCGGTCGTCGGCCAGCGCACCTGGGGCGGCGTCGTCGGCATGACCGGCCGCCACCGCCTCGGCGACGGCACGGTGATCACGGTTCCCATGAACGCGGCCTGGTTCGACGAGTACGGCTGGTCCGTCGAAAACCGGGGCGTCACCCCGGACTTGGAAATCCTGCGCACCCCGCTCGACTGGGCCGAGGGCCGCCACGCCCAACTGGACGACGCCATCCAACTCGCCCTGGAACTCCTCAAAACCCACCCGGCGGCCTCCCCACCGGACTACTCGAACGTCCCGGACAGAACACGCCCGAAACTGCCGCCGCGAAGCTGACGGGGGCGTGCTGGGGGGCTACCGCTGTGGGCACAGCCTGCAGCGCCGGGCGCTCCGGGTCTGCAGCGCCGGGCGCTCCGGGGGCCTGCAGCGCCGGGCGCTCCGGGGGCCTGCAGCGCCGGGCGCTCCGGGGTGCGGAAGCCGCACCAGCGACAGACAGCACACACAAGAGTGGGGTGCCCTCTTGAAGAGAGGGCACCCCAACTCAGGCGAAGCCAGGGGCGACGTTACACGTCGTAGTCCTGGTCGAAGCGGTCCTCGGCTTCCTGCTGCGCCCGCTCCGTGTCCTGCAGAGGACGCTCGCGTCCCTTCGTGGCACGCTCACGCTCCTGCGGGGAACGCTCACGCCCCTGCTCACGCCCGGGCTGCGTACGCTCACGCCCCTGCTCACGCCCGGGCTGGGTACGCTCACGCCCCTGCGAGGTCCGCTCGTTCGTCTCGCCCTGAGCGTCGCCCATCTTCTTCTTGGCCTGCTGCTTCATCTGCTCGGCCTTGTCCTTGAACTGGTCCTGCATGCCCATGAGATTCACTCCTGTTGTGGGTGAGGGGGATCGGGCCTCGACCAGATTGACACGCACGGACAAAGCACGCATTTCGATCAGTTACGCACCGTGAGAGCCCACCGTCCGCTCACGGTGCCGCCTGCTCACGCTCCTCCTCGTCGGCCGCTCCACCGGCCCCCACGAGCCCGGTCCGCACGCTCCCGAGCCGCGGCTCGAACCGCCGCATCTCACGCTGCCCGACCGCCCCGATGACCGCGGGCAGATAACCGCGGACGCCCTGCATCCCCCGCAGCCACCACTGCGCGTACACATGGCTGGACCGCCGCTCGATCCCCGCCACGATCCGGTCGACGGCCGGCCCCAGCGGATACGTCTTGTTGGACGGCCACGGCAGCCGCTGCCGCAACTCCCGCATCACCTCGTCCTGGTCGGCCCCCCGCACCATGTCCGTGTCGGTCCACGACAGATACCCGACCCCTACGCGTACGCCCTTGTAGCCGACCTCGGCGCGCAGACTGTGCGCGTACGCCTCCACGCCCGACTTGGACGCGCAGTACGCCGTCATCATGGGCGCCGGCGTGATCGCGGCCAGGGACGCGATCTGGAGCAGATACCCCCGGCTCTCCATCAGCACCGGCAGGAACGCCCGCGCCGTCACCGCCGATCCGATCAGATTCACCTCGATCACCCGCCGCCAGGCGACGGGGTCGGAGTCCACGAAGGGTCCGCCGCTGGCGACACCGGCGTTCGCGACGACGATGTCCACCTTCCCGAACCGCTGTTTGACTTCCTGGGCGACCCGCTCCATCGCCTCGTGATCCGTGACGTCGGCGTACCAGTGGTCGCTGTCACTGTGCAGCCGCTCCGAGACCTGCTTGAGCGCGTCCGCCTCGAGACCGACCAGTGCGACCTTCGCGCCGCGCGCGGAGAGCTTGCGCGCGAGGAGCTCGCCGACGCCGCGCGCCGCCCCGGTGACGACCGCGACCTGCCCATCCAGGCTCACCCTGCTCATGCGCCCTCCTTGATCTCTACGACCTGTGCCGCTTCGACGGTCCCCGCGGTATCTGAAATGTCTGCGATATCCGCGGTATCGGTGATGTCCGTGATCGCCGCGTTAGCCGCGCTATCCCTGTTACCCCTGTTATCCGTGTAGGCGGAGACGAGTTCGCGTATGCGGGAGGTCACCAGCTCGGGCGCCTCCACCGGCGTCATGTGTCCGACCCCCGGCAACTCGGTGCTGCCGACACAGTGAGGCAACGCCGCGACGAGGGCGCGCGCGTGCACAACCGGCGTGAGCCGGTCGGCCGTTCCCGCGACAACGGCCGTCGGCACCCTCAACTCCCTTACTGCATGGTCGAGATCGAGCAGATCGAGGACCACCGACCACGCATGGCGCACCTTGCGCGGACAGGCGTGCACGATCCGCGCGCACGCCTCCACCATGCCGGGCGACGAACCGGGCCCCATGGTCGCGTACTTGAGGATCCGCTTGCCGACCGGCGTGACCGGCCCGAGCGGCGCCCGTGCTCCAAGGACGGACTTGGTGATACGGGTCCGCAGCCGCCCGGCGCGCAACGGCAGCACGCGCGCCTCCGCGACCAACCGCGAGCTCCCCGTACTGCACAGCAACACGGCCGCCGCGTGCTCCCGGAAACGTGGCCTCGCCGAAGCGGCCATGAGCGTCATCCCACCCATGGAGTGCCCCACGAGCACGGCCTTCTCACCTGGGGCGAGCGTGGCCGCGAGCACCGCCTCCAGGTCGTCGGCGAGCGCGTCCGTGCTGCACGCCGCGCTCGCGGGACTACGCCCGTGTCCGCGCTGGTCGTAGGCGATGACCCGGTGGTCGGCGGCGAGGTCGCGGATCTGCGCCGCCCAGAAGGCGGTCGAGCAGGTCCAGCCGTGTGCGAGGAGGATGGGGGGCGCGTTCTCGGGCCCGTGCACCTCTACGTGCAACCGCGCCCCGTCGGCGGAGACCGCCGTCAGCTCGCGGGCCGGCGCGGGCGGCACGTACGCCCCGTGCGTCACATGCGTCAGTCGGCTCACGCCTCGGCCTCCACCTTCTTCTTGCGGCTGCTCTTCGTACGCGGCGGCTCGGAGGCGCGCCCCGGCGTGGGCTCCGGCGCGCGCAGCACCTCGTACTCCCCCAGGTCCACGCGGCGCGTGGCCGTGCGGAACTCGGCCGTCGTGCCCGGCCAGATGGTCGTGTTGACGCCGTTGGCGTCGAGGTACCAGCTGGTGCAGCCGCCGGTGTTCCACACCGTGCGCTTCATACGCTCCTGGACCTTGTGGTTCCAGGCGTCCACGGCAGCGGGGCGCGCGTCGAGAGCCGCACGCCCCCCGAGGACGTCAAGCTGCCGTACGAAGTCGGCCAGGTAGTTCAGCTGGGATTCGATCATCAGGATCATCGACGAGTTCCCGAGCCCGGTGTTGGGCCCGATGATCGTCATCCAGTTGGGGAAGCCGGCCGCGGTGGCACCGCGCAGCGACTTCATACCGGTCCGCCACACCTCCGCGAGCGTCTTGCCCTCCGCCCCGACGACCCGCTCCGCGATCGGCATGTCGGTGACATGGAAGCCCGTACCGAAGACGATCGCGTCGACCTCGGCCGTGCTGCCGTCGGCGGCGACGAGGGTGGAGCCGTCGATCCGGTCGAGCCCGGAGGCCACCACGTCCACATTCGGCCGGGTGAGCGCCGGGTAGTAGGTGTTGGACAGCAGGATCCTCTTGCAGCCGATCCGGTAGTCGGGGGTCAGCTTCTGCCTGAGCGCGGGATCCTTGACGGCGCGGGCGATGTTCCGCTTGGCCAGCCGCTCGACCATGCCGAGCTCGTTGGGCCGCTTGGTGAACGCCTGCACCTGCAGCTCCCGGATGCCCCACAGCAGCCCTCGCCTGGCCTGGGTGGTGAACGGCAACTGCCGGTGCAGCCACCGCTCGGCGCCGCTGATGGCCCGGTCGACGCGCGGCATCACCCATGGCGGGGTGCGCTGGAAGAGCGTCAGCCTGGCGACGTCCGGCTGGATCGACGGCACGATCTGAATGGCCGAGGCGCCCGTGCCGATCATGGCGACGCGCTTGCCGCGCAGGTCGTAGTCGTGGTCCCAGCGGGCCGAGTGGAACACCTTGCCGGGGAAAGTCTCGATCCCGGGCATGTCCGGGATCTTGGGGTCGGAGAGCGGCCCGGTGGCGGACACGACGACATCCGCCGTCAGGAACCCGCTGCTCGTCTCGATCCCCCAGCGCAGCTTCTCCGCGTCCCAGGTCATCATCTTGACCTCGGAGTTGAAACGCAGATGCGCCCGCAGCCGGAAAACATCCGCCACGTGCTCCAGATACGCGCGGATGTGCTCCTGCCCGGAGAAGGTGCGCGGCCAGTCGGGGTGGGGCGCGAACGAGAACGAGTAGAGGTGGGACGGCACGTCGCAGGCGCAGCCGGGGTAACTGTTGTCCCGCCAGGTGCCGCCCACGCCGTCGGCCCGCTCCAGGACGACGAAGTCGGTGACCCCCTCGCGGCGCAGCCGCACAGCGGCCCCCAGCCCGCCGAAGCCGGATCCGATCACCGCCACCCGTACATGCTCGTGCTCGGTCATCCCGACGCCTCCCTAGCCGCACGACCCTGCCAGTGAACACTGGCGCAATGGGGAGAGTAGAGCAGCCGCGTACTGATGGGTAGGGGTCGCGACCGGGAAAGTTACCGGGGGTACGACGTAGGGTGCGCACGTGGCCGAGGGATCAGGAATGCGGGGCGCGGGGGCGCGGGGGCGCGGCGCGGACGCGCGGAAGCCGGGCGGGCAGACGCGGAAGGGCGCCGGGGCACGCGAGCCGGGCGCGAAGGCACGCTTGCCGGACGCGGAAGCGCAGACGCGCGCCGCGACGCCCGCGCCCACACCATCGGCCGCACCCGAGCCCACACCCGAGGCCGAGCCCGCGCCGCCGCCCGCGCCCGGCAAGCGTGAGTACCGCATGGAGGAGCTCGCCAAGGAGGCCGGCATCACCGTGCGCACCCTCCGCTTCTACCGGGAGCGCAAGCTGATACCGCCACCCCGCCGCGAGGGCCGTATCGCCTGGTACGACGACACACACCTGGCTCGCCTGCGCACCATCTCGGCGCTGCTGGAACGCGGCCACACCCTCAGCGGCATCGCCGAGCTGGCCGAGGCCTTCGACCACGGCCGCGACGTGGGCGAACTGCTCGGCCTGGGCGAGCCCACCGAGGAAACCCCCGTGCGTCTCTCCCCCGAGGAACTGGCCGACGCCTTCGCGGGCCAGGCGACCCCGGAGAACCTCGCTGCCGCCCTCGACCTCGGCTACCTGGGCACCGACGGCGGCGAGATCGTGCACATCAGCCGCCGTCTGCTCGACGTCTCGGCGGCCCTGGTACGCGAGGGCATCCCGCTCGCGGACGTCCTGGGCGCCGCCCGGCGCGTACGCGATCACGCCGACGCGCTCGCCGAACTCTTCACCACCCTCGTCCTCACCGAGGCCCGCACCACCGAGGACCTCCAGCGCCTGCGCCCGCTCGCGAAGAGCGTGGTGGAGGCGGAACTGTCGATGGCGCTGGACCGCAGACTGCGCGCCGCTACGGAGAGCCGGGATTCCTAGGGAGCGCCCGATCCGTAGGGAGCGGCAACCGGATTCGCAGGGAGCGGCGCCCGGATCCGCAGGGAGCGTGCGGTCTGCAGGGAGCGCAAGGCTTTTAGAGGTCGTAGACGACCGTGACCGGTGCGTGGTCGGACCAACGCGCCCCATGCGTCGCCGCGCGCTCCACGAACGCCTTGACCGCCCTGCCCGCGAGCCCCGGAGTCGCGACCTGGTAGTCGATGCGCCAGCCGGTGTCGTTGTCGAAGGCGCGGCCACGGTAGGACCACCACGAGTAGGGCCCTTCGACGTCCGGGTGCAGGACTCGTACGACATCGACGTACCCGCCGTCGCCCCCGTCGAAGACCTGCCCCATCCAGGCCCGCTCCTCGGGCAGGAAGCCGGAGTTCTTCTTGTTGCCGCGCCAGTTCCTGAGGTCCACTTCCTGGTGGGCGATGTTCCAGTCGCCGCAGACGACGACCTCACGCCCGTCGGCCGCGGCCCGCTCGCGCAGCCCCTTCAGGTAGGCGAAGAACTCCCCCATGAACCGGACCTTCTCGTCCTGCCGCTCGGTCCCGACTTCACCGGAGGGCAGATAGAGGCTGGCGACGGTCACACCGGGCAGATCGGCCTCTACATAGCGCCCGCTGAGGTCGAACTCCTCGGACCCGAATCCGACCTGGACGCGATCGGGCTCGCGGCGGGTGTAGAGCGCCACCCCCGCGCGCCCCTTGGCGACGGCGGGAGCGTGCACGACATGCCACCCCTCGGGCGCCCGCACCTCCTCGGGGAGCTGGGCGGACTCGGCCCGCACTTCCTGGAGGCACAGCACATCCGCCGAGGTCCCCGCGAGCCACTCCACGAAGCCCTTCTTCGCAGCAGCCCGAAGCCCGTTCACATTCACAGAGGTAACAGTCAGCACCCGGGCACGATACTTAATCAGTACCGCTGATACTTAATCGGTACCGCCGTACCGAACTCAATCGGGTACCGCACCTCAACGCATAGATGTACGGTTCACTGCATGCATATCCGTCCGGTCCCCTTCGACCACCCCGACGCAGTCAAGCTCAACGACCAGGTGCAGGCCGAATACGCCGAGCGCTACGACGACGACGGCGACGTGACCCCGCTCGACGCCCTGATGTTCGCCCCGCCGCTCGGCCTCTACCTCATCGCGTACGACGAGCAGGACCGCCCCGTGGCCACCGGCGGCTGGCGCACCCAGGACGAGAACGACGAGGCGTACGCGGACGGCGACGCCGAACTCAAGCGTATGTACGTGATCCCCGAGGCCCGCGGCCTGGGCGTCGCCCGTCGCATCCTGGCCGCCCTGGAGGACGACGCCCGCGCGGCCGGCCGCACCCGCATGGTCCTGGAAACCGGCTCCAAGCAGCCCGAGGCGGTCGCCCTCTACACGTCGAGCGGCTATGAACCCTGCGCCAAGTTCGGCCACTACCGCTTCCACGAACTGAGCCTCTGCTACGCCAAGGCCCTCCAGCCCTCCGGCCAGGTACCGGCCCCCGAACTGGACGCCTACCAACAAGCGTTCACCGGCTAACGCAAAGATCCCGCCCGATCATCAGATCGGACGGGATCCAGTCAACTGCCCCGAGCAAAGCTCGAGAACAGTGATTGCAGTGGACCTGAGGGGATTTGAACCCCTGGCCCCCTCGATGCGAACGAGGTGCGCTACCGGACTGCGCCACAGGCCCTTGCAACGAGTGAAACTCTAGCATCCTCATCGAGGTGCCCGGAAATCCGTTCCTGGCTGGTCAGCCGGGGCCTCCCGAGCAGCTGTCGTCACACCCGTCACTCGTTGGCCGCGCGCGGTCGGCCCCCGTCCTCGTACTGATCGAAGAGCGGCGTGCGACCGCGCTCGCGGGCGCGCCGGGCGGACGCGGCGCGACGCGCGTCGCTGCGACCGTCGTCGGCGGCCTCCGCGCTGTCGGACAGTTCCTCGGTGCCCGGCGCGGCCTCCGGCGTGGCCGGCTCCACGGCGCTGGAGCGCGCGGAGCTCCACGCGTCCGACGCTCCCAGATCAACGCTGGGCGTGGCCCGGGGTGCCACCGGCGCGGTCACGTACGTCGGCAGGGGAACCGGCACCGGGTCCCAGCTGTCACCCTGCCTGGGTCCGCGCTGGCGCTCGCGCTGCTGGTCGACCCACTCCGCGTGGTCGGTCTGCTCGACGAGCGCGCGCCGGTCGGCGGCGAGCGCGGAGAGTCCCGGGTCGGTCTCCGGCTCTGGGCCCTCGTCCGGTTCGTCCGCCCCGGGGTCGAAGGTCGGCCGCCGTCGCGGCTGCCGCTCCCGCAACCGCTGCGCCGCGACCTCGGCCCGGCGCCGGTCCATGGTGTAGGTGAAGCGCCGGCGCTCCTGAGCGCGCAGATACACGATGTACGCGCTCAGAAGTATGGCCGGCACGCCGGGCGCCCAGAGGAACGCGAGCCCGCCCACGGCCGCCACGATCGCACCGAGCGTGAAGACGATGAAGAGCATCACCGTCGTACGCCGTCGGCGCGCGAGCAGATCCAGGAGACGCAGATCGACCGGACGCTGTAACAGCATCCTGATGAGTCGCCCACCCCCGAGGTGGGCGACTCATCGATGTGGGGAGT
>NZ_JBEZKJ010000057.1:0-54347 GCF_040651675.1 Streptomyces sp. NPDC048415
GCGGAATCGACACCGATCCGCCGCGCGCCGCCCGTGCCACACCACGGCCGCGACTGGCGCAACCCACACCGACATCGTGGCCGTAGAGGCGCGTCAGGGATATTCAGCGTCATCGAGGGGCCAACTCGTTTGAGGGAATGATCTTGGTGGTTCCCGGCCACGCAGACCCAGCTGATTCTGCCCGCCCGGAATATTGCGCAGGAAGGAATCCGATTACGATTCATTCGGGCGACGATTTGGCCTGAGCGGACGAACCGACCGATCGGGAATACAAAGAAGTGATCAATGGGCCTAATGGTGCTGACTGCAATCCCCGCGCGGCGAACGAAATGCACGAAGGGAATCCGGCAGCCACCTGCACTTATCTATCCATACCGAAGACGTGATCCCGGCTACTGAAAGCATGTCCCAGTCGCGCTGATCGCAGTACTATTGATCCTGATTGGTTCACTCTCACGTGCAACCGCCCGGAAGGGAAAGGGCATGATCCAGGCAGCCGACATCCGTGAGTGGCGCAACCACGATGTCGTGGACGCGAAGGGGCGCAAGATCGGCGTGCTCGAAGCGGTCTATGTGGACACCACTACCGACGAACCGGCCGTGGCCACCGTCCGGACCGGGCTGCCGACTCGCCAGCGCCTGGTCTTTGTCCCCCTCGACAAGGCGACTCTCGGGCCAGACCACCTCAAAATCTCCTACGCCAGGAGCCTGGTGAGGAAGGCTCCTTCGATCGGCACGGACGATATTCTGCCCGCCGAGCAGGAAGAAGCGATCTTCCAGTACTACGGCATGACCTACCGGCCGGGCGCCGGCGGCGAACGGCAACTCGCACGCCGCTGAGCGATAGGGAGGTGTTCGAGGCGATGGTGCTCTTCCTGCTGGTCGCCCTCGCGTGCGTCGTCCTGGGAATCATCGGCGCGACAGCTGGGGGCCTGGGCTATCTGCTGATCATCGGCATCGTGGTCCTCGTGGCCGATGTGGCCGTCGGCGCCGTACGGTTGTCCCGGTTGTCCCACCGCTCCAGGCGGCGTCTCCTCCGCTGACAGCAAGAGGTGGCGGCGCCGGCGTCCCGCGGTGACACGTGAGGAGCCTGGTCGCCCGGCTCCAGTCATCGTGACTCCCGCGACGGGGCGGCCGACGACATATGGTCTTTCCCTCGCCGGGGGCAGCCGATGTATAGCGGCGGCCCCCCATCCACCGTCACGTCGTCCTGATGAACGAGGTCACCATGGAGCCACTGGCAACCCCGCCCCCCTCTGCCGACCGCGCCGAGGTACGCATCGTTGCCGCGTCCCCCGAGGCCGCCCGTCGGGTCGCTGAGGTTCTCCGTCGTTGCTTCGCCGCCACCGAGCAACGCAGTTACCCCGCAGGCGGCGATGGCGGGACGCGCCTGATCCTCACCGTGGACACCACCCGCACGGCAGAGCCGGCACGGTCGTGGCTGGTGAGCAGTCAGTCCTCGGCGGATGACAGTCGGCGGACCGACGAGGTCTGAAGTGATCCCGGGCGGACCGGCGCGGTACGCACCACGACGAGCAGGCCATGGCGGCTACGGCCATGGCGTCGCCCACGGAAGTGAGCTACCACCGCACCCACAACTGCGCCCGCAGAGGGTGGGGGGGCACTCATCGCAGGAGGTGTGCGGGGCAGCGTTCGGAAACCGTGCCTCGGCGCGGCCCGTTCTGCCCCCGGGGGAGTAGCCTCAAGCTATCGAGAGTCCTTCGCACACCGGCCTCCACGTCGGTGTCGTTCTCGGCGAGTAACGACACCGAGCCGAGCCCACTGTGGCAGCGGTCCGGAGACAGGTTCGCGCGATGTCCGCGACCATCGACCAACCCCTACTTCGGATGGTGCCCTTCAGGGCTTCGACCGCCCGCCTCGCGCTGAACCCGGTGAGCACTCCCCCGGGGCTGCTGGACGGCGCCTGGTGGCCCCGCTCCCGGGACCTGACGCACGAACTCTCCGCTCTGGCCGACGTACTGGATCCGCTGTGGGGACGGATCACGCGGATCGCCGTCAACCCTCTGTACTGGCCGGCCATCCCGCGGAAGGTGCCCGTCAACGGCCATGTGGTGAACGTCGGTTGGTTCACGACGGAGCTGGACCCCCACAAGATCATGCTGCTGTCCTACACTGCCGGCCGTTGGGACCTGCTGGTGATCCCGCCGGAGAGCAGCGCCCCGGCAGCCGCCCGCCTGATGGCGGCCGCGAGCGACAGCACCGGCTCTTCAACCGCGAGCACGCTCATGGCGACGGAACAAGCCCTCCACGGCAGCTCAGTGGCTGACCGGGAGCCGGATGCCGAGGTGGGCTGGGAGGACGAAGGCGGCACTTCCTCGTTCTCCCAGGCCGCTGCGGCCAGGCCGAGCCACCTGATCACGGGGATGTGAGCGTCATCGTCACCGCTGTGGCCTTCAGTGGCCTGCTGATCCTTACCGTCGCGGCAACACGCGTGATCCACCGGCTCCACGCGCAGCACGCGTAGCACGCGTAGCACATCGCTCTTCTGTCGAACTGGCGTCTCCCCCTGAAAGGCAGCCCAGCAGTAATCTCACACACCAGGCGTCGCGGGGCAGGCGCCAGTTTCGACGCCAAGGGCCAGTAGCCCTTGAGAAGCTTGAGGAGCTTGAGCACACCAGCTCACGAAACGTTGCGCTCCGGGTGAATCAATATCTGTGCTCGCGAGGTGAGAGTTCAACGGACCATGCGGGCAGAGTTTTTGCCGCAGCGAACAGAGTGGAATTAGTTTACACACAGAGGCCGTTTCGGCATGCTACTGTCGATCTCAGTTGCAGTTGTGGTTCCCGAAACTTCAAGTGTCCCCCAGTCGGCTTCTGTGCCGCTGGAAGCGCTTTTACATTTCCGGTCTTTTTCCCGGCGGGGTAATCATCGCGGCGACACGGTGTCCGCACAGTGCGGATCCCGGCGCACTGCCCCAAAGGAGATATGACATGGCTGCTGGTACCGTGAAGTGGTTCAACGCGGAAAAGGGATTCGGCTTCATCGAGCAGGACGGTGGCGGCGCCGACGTGTTCGCCCACTACTCGAACATCGCCGCCCAGGGCTTCCGCGAGCTGCTCGAAGGCCAGAAGGTCACCTTCGACATCGCGCAGGGCCAGAAGGGCCCGACGGCCGAGAACATCGTTCCCGCCTGACGCTGACGCGTACGGTGTAGCTGGGGCCCGCATCCTTCGGGGTGCGGACCCCAGCTGCACGCTTTTCCCGCAGTGGTCTCACCTGCGGGACGACTCCGAGGATCCGCAGTCTCACCGCACACGGATCCTCCTTCAGGGATGCAGACGCACCCCCTCATGGCTGCACCCAGTCGACGCCCCGGATTTTTCGTCCCCGTCGCGTCAGCCATTCCAGCTCCTGCGCCCGCACTGATTTCTCGCCGGCCAGATTCGCTTTCACGTTCCATTCGGCCCATTCTTGCAATTCCCCGTGCCGCTCATTGCTGCGGGAATTCCTTGATATGCGCCGTATCGAGGAAGGTTCCGCATGAACCGCGCACGCACAAACGACCGCTTCTCACGCACCCGTAAGGGCAGCGCCGCCACCGGAAAGGGTGCTGGCCGATTCGGCTCGTCGGCCCCGAGCCGTTCCGGCGGTCACGGCCGCCGGCCCGCCGCGTTGCAGGGTGAGTTCGCCCTCCCCAAGACGATCACCCCCGCGCTTCCCGCCGTGGAGGGCTTCGCCGATCTCGACATGCCCGGGCAGCTGCTGGCCGCGCTCGGTTCGCAGGGCGTGTCCGAACCGTTCCCGATCCAGGCCGCGACCCTGCCGAACTCCCTGGCCGGACGTGACGTACTGGGCCGCGGGCGTACCGGCTCCGGCAAGACCCTCGCCTTCGGGCTGGCGCTGCTGGCCCGTACGGCCGGGCAGCGCGCCGAGGCCAGGCAGCCGCTGGGGCTCGTCCTCGTACCGACGCGTGAGCTGGCACAGCAGGTCACCGACGCGCTCGCCCCGTACGCCCGCTCGGTGAAGCTGCGGCTGGCCACGGTCGTGGGCGGGATGTCGATCGGCAAGCAGGCCGGCGCGTTGCGCGGCGGCGCCGAGATCGTCGTCGCCACACCCGGGCGCCTCAAGGACCTCATCGACCGCGGCGACTGCCGGCTGAACCAGGTCGCCATCACCGTCCTCGACGAGGCCGACCAGATGGCCGACATGGGCTTCATGCCCCAGGTCACCGCCCTCCTCGACCAGGTCCGGCCCGAGGGCCAGCGCATGCTGTTCTCCGCCACCCTCGACCGTAACGTCGACCTGCTCGTGCGCCGTTACCTCAGCGACCCCGTCGTGCACTCCGTCGATCCCTCGGCCGGCGCGGTCACGACGATGGAGCACCACGTACTCCACGTCCACGGCGCCGACAAGCACGCGGCCACCACCGAGATCGCCGCACGCGACGGCCGCGTGATCATGTTCCTCGACACCAAGCACGCCGTCGACCGCCTCACCGAGCACCTCCTGAACAGCGGGGTACGGGCAGCCGCCCTGCACGGCGGAAAGTCGCAGCCGCAGCGCACGCGCACGCTGGCCCAGTTCAAGACCGGGCACGTCAACGTGCTGGTGGCGACCAATGTCGCGGCGCGCGGCATCCACGTCGACCACCTCGACCTCGTCGTCAACGTCGACCCGCCGACCGACCACAAGGACTACCTCCACCGCGGTGGCCGTACCGCCCGCGCCGGCGAGTCCGGCAGCGTCGTCACCCTGGTCACCCCCAACCAGCGCCGCGAGATGACCCGCCTCATGGCGGCGGCCGGCATCATCCCGCGGACCACCCAGGTACGCGTAGGCGAAGAGGCCCTGCACCGCATCACCGGCGCACAGGCGCCCTCCGGCATCCCTGTCGTCATCACCGCACCGGTGGTCGAACGTTCCAGGCGCAGCGCCACCTCCCGCGGCCGGCGCCGCCCCGCTTCGGCGACCCGGCGCGCGCCCGTACGGCAGTCCGCCTTCGACGCGGCGGCCTAGCCCCTTCGTGATCAGGAAGCTGACCCATCACCCCAGGAGGCACCTTTTGACGCTGATTCAGATGCATCCCCGCTCGGTGACCGCCAACCCCGTGCACACGACGGTGGTCGACACCACGGACGAGGCCGGACCGCAGGTCTGGAACGACATGAGCGTCGAGGTGGCCCTGTCCGTCATGGCCAGTGCCCGCGCCGGGTACCTGCTCGTCTGCGACGAGGACGGCCAGTGCACCGGCCTGGTCACCCGGACCCAGCTCACCGCCGTCCGCGACAGCACCACGTACACGGACCGGGTCCGCCTGCGCGACCTCGCCGGCGCCGGCGAACCCTTCACCGCGCCCCTCATCACGATGGCCGAAGCCGGGCGGGCGAAGCGCCACCACAGCCTCGCGGCACTGCCCGTCCTCGACGAACACGGCAGTGGCCTGGGCGTCCTCGCCCTCGCCCGCTGAGGCGCCCCACTCCGGTCGGACCGTTCTCCCCTTCACACCCTGTGAGGCCTCATGCGCTGCGTCATCGCCCGTTTTCCCTTCGACCTCACCAAAAGCGGCGTGCTGGAATCGATGAAAGGCGTCAAGCCCGAACCAGTCGTCGGCGAGTCCGTGATCATCGGCCGCCGCCACTACCCCGTCAAGCAAGTCGGCCAGGTCATCACCCGCCAGGACCGCCGTGACTTCAGCGCCGGCGAAGTCCTCCGGGCCATGACCCAGCTCGGCTTCACCTGCCGCGCCCTCCCCGAGGCTGCCGTACCCACGCGCATCCTGAACCCGTTCCAGCGGGCTTCCGCGATGCTCGGCACCCCCGTATCCGTCGTATCCGGCGTATCCGTCTGATCGACGGGAAGGCGCGAGGCCGACACCAGAACAGCAGCGAGGGCCCGACCGGCGTGTGCCGGTCGGGCCCTCGCTGCGTGCCGTGCCGTTCTCGGCGCGACAGCGGGTCAGCGGTCAGCGGGTCACTCAGTGGTCGGAGTAGCTGAAGTCGCCCATGGTCCAGGCGCTGACGTCCTCGATCGCCACCCGGTACATCCCACCCGTCTCCGGTATGCCCACCCTGCCCTGCAGGATCCGGGCGACATGGAAGTGCAGATGCGTCGGCGGCCCGTCCTTCTTCGCGGGCCCTGCGAAGACGGCGGAGAACTCTCCCAGGCGGGCCGAATCCGTGAGCACCTCCGACACACGCTGGCTCCACACCGCTTCCGGAGCCAGTCGCCCGGTGATGACAGCACCACCGGTGACCACGGTCAGGGACATCTGATTGCTCTGCCCGGATTCCACCAAGGCGGCGACTTCGACGAGCAGCTCATCAGGCTTCGACATGAGAGCCGAGTCTATCCACCGACCCGCACGGGCACGGCACCAGTCGGCGGCGTCACACGTTCCATGGACCGGCAGAGTTGGATTACCTCTTCGGCGAGCACGCGAAAATCTGTCCTCGCTGGAGTAGACATTGGGCGCTCGCCTGGTTACTGTTTCTCTCATAGCCGAGATCGAGCAAGGCCCGGCAGACATGAACTGCCGGGCAGCAGTACCGCAGTTGGCAGGACGGTTCGGTGGTGGAGTTCCGAAGCCAGGGTTGTCGCAGGACGGCGACGGGACTGACGACCGGACCGGGTGGCCCGCAGTGATCAGGGGCCGCCGTGAGCAGGACCGCGGTTGAAGCAGCGGCAGTGCCGCGGCTGCGGTTGGCAGTACCAGCAGTGCTGTAGCGAGTGGTTCCCTCGGTAAAGGCGTCGGGCTGCGGACGCGCGTGCCGGGAGGTTCGGCAGTGGGGTTCCAAGCCAGAGCAGATGCAGGACGGGCGACGGGGCTGGCTGCCGAAGGGTGGCGCCGAGCGAGGCCACCAGCAGTTCGCAGTATCGGTAGTACCCGCAGTGAATGCAGTACAAGCAGTACGCAGTACCCGTTCGGTAAGTGATTGATTCAGAGGGAAGAACGGAGGAGTCGAGCGCCATCAGGATCGCCCGGGCGGAAGAGGTGAGCCCGGGTACCGCAGGACATCGATAGGTAGGTGGTCTCCGGTCACGCATCCGCGATCCCCGCGCCCCCGTCGTCGTAACGGGCGGCTGTGCGGAAACAGAAGGCCGGCGCAGCACTAGGGCCGGCAGATGGTGTTGCAGTTCCTTCGGGGCCCTGGTGCCGTATGGCACCAGGGCCCCTCAACGCGTCCCACAGAGAGGTCACATGACAGCAGACGACTCGCTAGGCCGTCTCGATGACGACGATTACCCCGCCTACACCATGGGCCGGGCCGCCGAGATGCTCGGCACCACTCCCGGCTTCCTCCGCGCCATCGGTGAAGCACGGCTGATCACTCCGCTGCGCTCCGAGGGCGGACACCGCCGCTACTCCCGCTACCAGCTGCGGATCGCGGCCCGCGCGCGTGAACTCGTCGACCAGGGCACCCCGATCGAGGCCGCATGCCGGATCGTCATCCTCGAAGACCAGCTCGAAGAAGCCCAGCGCATCAACGCTGAATACCGACGCGCCGTCGGATCGTCCCCTCCATCCGCCGCGGCCTGAGGTTAGCGTGCCCGCCGGTATCGGCGGGCACCACGGGCAGCGCATGTCCGCGGTGTGGCGCGAATTCTTTCCTATGGTGACGTGGTGTTCGGGCGTGTAGCGTCTGCGTCAGCTGTCGTGGTTCGGAGTTTCCCTTTGCCCACGCCTTTGGTGTGGGCGTTTTGCTGTGCTGTGCCGCAGGGACCAGGGCGATCACCTCCGCCTTCCACATCGTGTGGGAGGCGTTCATCGACTGGAAGGCATGACTATGGCTACGGGGACTGTGAAGTGGTTCAACGCGGAGAAGGGCTTCGGCTTCATCGCCCAGGACGGTGGCGGTCCTGACGTCTTCGCGCACTACTCCGCGATCAACTCCGCGGGCTTCCGTGAGCTCCAGGAGGGGCAGGCCGTGACGTTCGACGTCACCCAGGGCCAGAAGGGCCCGCAGGCGGAGAACATCAACCCCGCCTGATCAGTGCACCTCCGGGCCCGCGCAGCGCACGCTGCGCGGCCCTCGTGCTTTCAAGAACCAGGGAAAGAACCACCCGCCCACCCACCTCTTCCGACCGCGTCACCTCCACGCCCAGCAGCGTGGAGCGCGCTCACGAATCAGGGGCGCTCAGCCGAGCGGGGGCGGCCCCTCGTTCGGCGGCCTGACGGGGCGGGGGCGTACGGCGATACGGGGCTGGCGGCGCTGGGCGGAGTAGTGGATCAGGGTGGGGGCCGGTACGCGGGGGTAGAGGTGGCCGTAGCGGAGGTAGTTGGCGCGGACGGTGGCGATGCCGTTCTCGGTGGGGGCGAGGTAGGTCTGGTCGCCGCGCTGGAGCGGTGTCACGTACTGGCGGATCTGGAGGGCGTGTACGTCGTCGATGGGGGCGTAGCGGGATGTGCTGCCGAGGGAGATGCCCTCCATGCCGGTGTTGGCGAGCGTGACCATCAGGCGCCACTGGCGGACGTTCATCGCCTCGGACAGGAACCGGCTCAGGTGCTTCGCGGCGGTGGGTGCCGCCTCCTTGATGAGAAGGTCGAGCCGTGCGTGACGGGCCCGTGCCCGGGTGGCGGAGGTCGCGTTCTGGGCGTATGCCTCGTCGACCTCCACCCGGGCACGGTCGCGCAACAGGTCGCGGTACGCGTCGAGTTCGGCGTTGACAAGGCGGCAGGCCACCTGGGGCGGGCGTTGCAGGAGGGGGGCGATCTCCTGCAACAGGGGTTCGTCCACGTCGACCACGGCGGGGGCGTGTTCCCGGTGGGCGCGCTGGAAGACGACGCGGAGGTGCTCGGTCAGCTCGGCCTGCCGGGCGACGGCCGCGGGGTGGCGCAGCAGGGCGCGGTCGATGACGGCGGGGCTGACGTTGAAGACCCGGGCGAGGTTCATCCGGACGGTTCCGTCGTCCCGTACCGGAAGGAGCGCGTCCCGTTCGATGTTGGTGTAGCTGCTTCGGCTTATGCCGACGAGCTCCGCCGTCTCGGTGACCGTCAAACCGGCCTGGCAGCGCAGGCCGTGGATGTCCGCCAGCGCGCGCTTGGTGCGCAGCTCGCGTGCCGGGATCCCGAAGAGACCGCTGAGTTCGGCGATCCGCTGGGGGTCGGGCTTGGAGGTGTTGTTCTCGTAGGCGAGGACGCGGCTCTTGGAGGTGCCCAGGTGCTGGGCGACGGCCGCCGCGCTGAGCAGTCTGCCCTGCACCGGACGGGTCAGCCGCGCGAAGCGCAGTGCCGCGCCGTCGAAGTCCGCCGTACCACGAGCCACTGACAACGACCCCTCTCGTCATCGCACAGTCATCGCTTCAACAACCGCTACGGTACCGTTTAGGGGTGGAATCGTGCTCAGCGATTCACCCGGGAGAGTGGTTCGACCACTTTTCGCAGCTCAATCCCGGTGTTGCGGTACCGCTTAGAGCTGAATTGGGTTCACGGAGTACGACGCGGGCGAGAGACTTGGTGCGCAAGCGGGGAGGCTTTCCGGGGGGATCTCTATCGTGGGAACTGCCCCTGGAGCGCGTCGCTCCGCGACGGCTTACCGAAAGTGACCGTGGACCCGTGTCCGGCGGGATACCTGAGCACGGGCCCACGTACCGGCTATTCGGTAACTGACGGCGGGTGAGGTTCCCTCCTCATCCGCCGTTGCCGTACAGGTCGAGCAGCAGCCGGATGAGCCAATAGAGGCACTCCCCGACCACGCGCACCCGATGCCTGCGCGACGCGCTACCGCGGTCCGGCTCTGCGGGGCCGCGCGAGCGGGAACCGTCGTCCTGATCCTGGGTCTCCGGGCCCGAGGGGTCCGGATCCTCCGGGTCAGGGGGGACGGCGTCGTCCCGGTCGCCTGGCCGCTCAGAGCTAGCCACGTACCTGCTCCTCTCTGCTGGGGTCCGGGCCGGATGAACCCGCGCGGAGCCCACCGGAACCGGCACAGTGAAGAGCTAGGGAGAGACTACCGGGTGACGGGGCCCGATCCCTTATCGCTCATGTGGGTTAACCGCGGTTCGTCAAGAGCCCGGGGCCGCAACTGCCTCGATACGAAGCGCCTGTTCGGTAGATGAGTCGACATTCCCGCGCACGGAGCGGTCATTGCCCTTACTTCCGAAGGGGTTACCGCCCCAAGTCCCGTACAAATGACGGTCGTTGTTACCCTCAGGTAGCGCGAAAAAAGAGTGCGCAACATCCGGGCCGGATCGCGACGCGTGCGGCCCGCCTTCGAATCCCGTGTACCATCTTCCGTTCATCTGAGGCCAGTTGCCCCGTTTTCGCCTCCGTACCGGTACGGTGTCCGGCCGCGATTCTGTGGAACCCCCGATGCCCATGCGGCAGTCTTCTCTCTCGTGGGGAACCTTCCGTCTCAGAGCGCGTCGAGCGCCACGACCGACACCGGCGCGCACATGGTGGTGGTCGGGGACGACGCCCTGGCGCACCGGCTGGCCGCCGAGTTGCGCGGGGTGTACGGCGAGCAGGTGACCCTGGTCGTGCCGCCCGCCCAGCGCGGTGTGCGACCACCGATGGTGGGGCGGACCCGGGCCACCGCACTGTTCGACCGGGTGTCCGCGGCGGTCAACCGGGCCTCGGGGAACGGCGATTCGGCGGGTGCGCGCACACTGGAACCCCCCGGTTCCGAGCGGGTGGTGGAGGCCGCCGAGCTCACCGAGGCCGTCCTCGCCGATGCGGGCGTCGAGCGCGCCGCCGCGCTGGCGCTCGTGTACGACGACGACGAGACCAACATCCGCGCCGCGCTCACCGCCCGGCGCCTCAACCCGCGGATCCGGCTGGTCCTGCGGCTCTACAACCGTCGCCTCGGCCAGCACATCGAGGCCCTCCTCGACCAGGCCTCAGCAGTGGCCGCCGCGGGAGCCGGTGCCGGTCCCGGTGCCGGTACCGGGCCGGGTGGAGCCGACGAGGGAGGCGAGGTGTTCGACGCGTCCACCACCGTGCTGTCCGACGCCGACACCGCCGCGCCCGCGCTGGCCGCCACCGCCCTCGCCGGCACCAGCAAGGTCGTCCAGACGGACGGGCTGATGCTGCGCGCGGTGGAACGGCCGCCGCCCGCCCCCGGCGAGGTCGCCGATCCGGGCCTGTGCACCCTGGCGCTGCTGTCCGCCACGACCAACGACCCGGCAGGCGCCGACGGGTCCGAGAGCAGCGGCGCGCAGGGGCCCAGGCTGCTGCCCGACGAGCGGGCGGTGGCCGCCGCCACCGGACGCGGGACCGTCGTACTCGAGAACGTCTCGTACTCCGGTCCGGCGCTGTCCGCCGGGCGCAGCGTCGTCCCGTTCGGGTCGTTGCTGTCGCGCCGGCTGCGGTGGTCCTTCGCAGGATTGGTCGGGTGTGTGGTCGGTCTCGCCGTCGCTTCGATGGTGGTGACCGGGGAACCTCCGCTGCAGGCGACGTATCTGACGCTGCTCGATCTCTTCGCCATCAACGACCCCGCCATCGGGCAGCCCCTCGGACGGCAGCTCCTCCAACTCTTCTCGGGGCTGGTCGGGTTGCTGCTGCTGCCGGTGCTGCTGGCCGCCGTGCTGGAGGCGCTCGGCACGTTCCGCAGCGGGTCCGCGTTGCGGCGGCCACCGCGCGGGCTGTCCGGGCACGTGGTGCTGCTCGGAGTCGGCAAGATCGGCACGCGGGTGCTGGCGCGGCTGCGGGAACTGAACATTCCCGTGGTGTGTGTCGAGGCCGATCCCGAGGCGCGGGGGCTGGCGCTGGCGCGACGGCTACGGGTGCCGGTGGTGCTGGGTGATGTGACGCAGGAGGGCGTGCTGGAGGCCGCCAAGATTCATCGGGCGCACGCACTGCTGGCGTTGACCAGCGCGGACACGATGAATCTGGAGGCCGCGTTGTACGCACGTACGGTGCGGCCCGATCTGCGGGTCGTGCTGCGTTTGTACGACGACGACTTCGCGACCGCCGTGTACCGCACCCTGCGGGCCGCGTACCCCGATGCGCTCACCCGGAGTCGCAGCGTGTCCCATCTGGCCGCGCCCGCGTTCGCCGGGGCCATGATGGGGCGGCAGATCCTTGGCGCGATTCCCGTGGAGCGGCGGGTGTTGCTCTTCGCCGCCGTGGATGTGGGCGGGCATCCGCAGTTGGAGGGGCGGACGGTGGGGGAGGCGTTTCGGGCGGGGGCTTGGCGGGTGCTGGCGCTGGATACGGCGGCGGGTGAGCGGCAGGTCGACCCGGCGGCCGGATCGGGCTCCTCCGAGCGGCCCTCCGGGCTGGTGTGGGACCTTCCCTCCACGTATGTACTGCGTGCCGAGGATCGGGTGGTGCTTGCCGCGACGCGGCGGGGGCTTGCGGAGTTGCTCGGGCGGCGGACTCGGGAGCGGGCCGGGGCGTAGCCCTCCGGGCGGTGCGGGGCGTAGCCCTGAGCGAGCCGGGGCTTAGCCCTCCGGGCGGTGCGGGACGGTGGGGGTTGCGGGGTGCCGGTTGTTCGCCCCCTCCGCCCCTACCCGTCCCGTACCGGGGCTGCGCCCCCAGACCCCCCTGTCGCGCTTCGCGCTCGTCCTCAAACGCCGGACGGGCTAAGACAGGTGCCTTTTCGCGAAGTCCAGTTCAAGGCGTACCTGCTTGATGCGTTCGTCCACTACCAGGGAGCCGTGGCCCGCGTCGTAGCGGTAGACCTCGTGGGGGGCGTCGCGGGCGGCGAGGCGGGTGACGTAGTTGTCGATCTGGCGGATGGGACAGCGGGGGTCGTTGACGCCCGCCGAGATGTAGACGGGGGCCTTGACCGCGTCGACGTAGGTGAGGGGGGAGGACGCCTCGAAGCGTTCGGGGACCTCCTCCGGGGTGCCGCCCAGGAGCGTGCGGTCCATCGCCTTCAGGGCCTCCATCTCGTCGTGGTACGCCGTCACGTAGTCGGCGACCGGGACGGCGGCGATGCCGAGGGTCCAGGCGTCGGGCTGCGTACCGAGGCCGAGGAGGGTGAGGTAGCCGCCCCAGGAGCCGCCGGTGAGGATCAGGCGGTCGGGGTCGGCGAGCCCGGAGGTCACCGCCCATTCGCGGACCGCCGCGATGTCCTCGAGCTCGATCAGGCCGACGCGGTGCTTGAGCGCGTCCGTCCAGGCGCGGCCGTAGCCCGTGGAACCGCGGTAGTTGACCCGGACCACCGCATAGCCGTGGTCCACCCAGGCCGCCGGGCCCGCCGCGAACGAGTCGCTGTCGTGCCAGGTCGGGCCGCCGTGAATGTCGAAGACTGTTGGGAGGGGGCCCGTGACGCCCGCCGGCTTCTGGATCAGGGCGTGGATGCGGCCGCCTGGGCCGTCGACCCAGGCGTCCTCCACCGGGACCGAGCCCGGGGACTTCAGGCCGGGGGGATCAAGGACCACCTCGCCGCTCGTCGAGCGGACCGCCGACGGCTCCGCCGCGGACGACCACAGATACTCCACCGTTCCATCCGGGCGGGCCGTCGCCCCCGACACCGTGCCGGGCGGGGTCGGGACCTTGGTCAGCTCGCGGGAGGTGAGGTCGTAACGCCACAGGTCGCCGCGCGCCTCGAAGCTGTGGGCGATGAGGAGGGCCGAACCGTCCGGGTACCACTCGGCCGCGACATCGCCGGGCAGCTCGAGGTCCAGGTCCGTCTCCTCGCCGGTCACCACGTCCCACACCAGCGGCTCCCAGCGGCCGCGCCGCTGGTGTCCGATGAGCAACCGGCTGTCCCCGTCGACCGGTGCGAAGCCCAGCACCTCCAGGCCCAGCTCGACCGTGCCGCCCTTGGTGTCGTCCAGCTCCGCGACCGGCGAACCGTCCGGGCGCAGCACCCGCAGCGCCGAGTGCATCGCGTCGCCGTGCTCGGTGTGCTCGATCGCGATCAGCGAGCCGTCGTGCGCGAGGTCGCCGACGCCGGCCGACTCCCGGTGCCGGTAGATCTCGACGGGGGCCTCACCGATGCGGGCCACATGGATCGTCGAGCCGTCGTCGTCCGTCGAGCGGCCCACGATCGCCGTACGACCGTCCCGCCCGATGGCCAGCCCGGCCGGGTAGGAGGGTTCGAGGCCGGGCACCGCGGGGTCGTCGACGGCCCCTGCTGCAATGTCCTCATCAAAGCGTCGGCGGCGCCAGATGCCGAACTCGTCGCCGTCCTTGTCGTCGAACCACCAGATCCACTCGCCGTCGGGCGAGAGCACACCGTCCGTCGTACCGTTCGCCCGGTGCGTGGCCTGGCGCTGCTTTCCCGTGGCGCGGTCCCACGCGTACAGCTCGTACGTCCCCGTCGCGTTCGAGACGAACAAGGAGCGGTGCGGAGCGTCCTCCGCCCAGTCCGGCAGCGACACCCGGGGCGCCCGGAAGCGCTTCTCCCAGTCGGGCACGGTCGCCTGCTGCTGCTCGATGGACCTGTTGCTCTCAGTCATGGCCCCATAGTGCCTGGCCCGCCCGACAATGCGCCGACGAGGTCCTCAGCCTGTGGACAACCCCCACGAGAACCTGGGGACAACCACCCCGGGCGAAGGTGCCTTCGCGCAGGTCAGGGCCGGTTGTCAGTGGTGGAGTGCAGACTTCTTCGCATGACCGATCTGCGCAAGACAGTCGAGCGGTTCTGGGTCGCCGCCGAGGCCCGGGACTGGGGCGCGTTCTCCGAGACGCTGGCCGAGGACGTCGAGTACACGCTGCCGCAGACGCGGGAGCGGGTGCGGGGCCGGGGGCGGTACGTCGAGTTCAACCGCGAGTATCCGGGCGACTGGCACCTCACGGTCGAGCGGGTGATAGCCGAGCCCGGCCAGGTCGTCACCTGGGTCCACTTCGCCCTGGGCCTGGAGGAGATGTACGGCATCTCGTTCTTCACAGGGGACGGATCCGGGCGAATAGCCTCGGTCACCGACTTCTGGCCGGAGCCGTACGAGCCCCCGGCGGGCCGGGACCATCTCACCGAGCGGTACTGACCCCGCGACCGGTCCACCCGCACGCGCCCCGTACCGTGGAAGGCGTGTACCGGTTCCTGCTGACGCCCCGCTGGTGGGGGATCAACGTCTTCGTGCTGTTGGCCATCCCGTTCTGCGTCTTCATGGGGTCATGGCAGTTGGGGCGGTTCGAGGACCGGGTGCAAAACCAACGGACGGCGAGCGAGCAGGCCGCCTCGGCCAAGACGGACGCGGCCCGTCCGCTCACCGAGTTGCTCCCCGTGGACCAGGAGACATCCGGCAAGCAGGCCACCGCGACCGGGCGGTACGGCAAGCAGCTGCTCGTGCCCGGCCGCGAGCTGGACGGCAAGCGCGGGTATTACGTCCTGACGCTGCTGCGCACCGACAGCGGCAAGGCGCTGCCCGTCGTCCGGGGCTGGCTGCCCGGCGCCGCGGACCCGGCGAAGGCACCGGCCGCGCCCACCGGCGAGATCACGGTGACGGGTGCGCTGCAGGCGTCCGAGAGTCCGGGGTCGAACGGCGTCAGCGCGGCCGGCGGTCTTCCCGAGGGGCAGACCGGCGCGATCAGCTCGGCGTCGCTGGTGAACCTGGTGCCGTACACGCTGTACGAGGCCTGGATCACCCTCGACAAGGCAGACAGCGGGATGAAGGCGGTGCCCGCGACCGCACCGCAGAATTCCGGCCTGGACCTGAAGGCGTTCCAGAACCTCGGCTACACCGGGGAGTGGTTCGTCTTCGCCGGCTTCGTCGTCTTCATGTGGTTCCGACTGCTGCGCCGCGAGGCGGAGTTCGCCCGGGACGCCGCGCTGGGCCTGGTCCCCGACGAGACCGAGGCGCGGACCACAGAGGCGACCGAGGGGACCGGGGCGCGGACCACAGAGGCGACCGAGGGGACCGGGGCGCGGACCACAGAGGCGACCGAGGGGACCGGCGGGAGCGAGGACGAAACCGCCTCCGCGTCACCGTCGCCCACGGCCTAGACCCGGCCTCACCGCCCGGCCCGCACCGGAGCCGCACCGCACTGCACCGGCCCCCGCACCGGAGCAGCCCCGCCACGCGGTCAAGACGCCGTCAAGATACCCGTGTGATACACCGTGCCCGCGCACGCGTTGGACACGGTGGTCGACGCGGTGACCGCGCCCGTCGCCGCCGTGTTCGACACGGCGACGCTGCCGTCGGCCGTGCCGTCCTCCCTGACGAGCTGCGTCGAGGTGCCGCCGGTCTCGGTGGTGGTGCCGCCGGTGTCGGTGGCACCCTCCGTGGGGGACGGGTCCGGTGAGGGGTCCGAGGTGGTCGGGCAGGTCTCCGAGGGCACCCAGGCGAACTTCACCACGTAAGAGGTGCCCGGCTGGAGCACCAGGGAGGTGACCTCCGTGGAGGGGTCGGGCAGCCCGGTGGCCGCGTCGCCCGCCACATGGGACGCCACCCCGATCTTGGTGCCGTCCGCCGCGCCCTGGGCGGCCGCGCCCACGGTGCCCGCACCGGTGACCGTGCAGCCGGTGGTGGAGACGTTCGTGAAGGTGAAGGAGCCGTAGACCGCGCCGGTGGAGTCCGGGGTGCCGACGGCGCTGGTGGGGCCGCCGAGCTGCGCCGCCGTACACGCGGGCGCGACCGCGACCGCGGCCGAGGCCGAGGGGTCTGCACCGCCCGCGGTGGCCCCGCCGCCGCTGCCCTTGCCCGTGGACGGCGTTTCCTTCTGGCCGTCCTTGCCCTTGCCCTTGGAGGTGCCCGAGGAGCCGCCCGCGGCCTTGCCGTCGCCGCCGTCCGGGCCCTTGCCCGCGCCCGAGCCGCCCTGCGTCTGTGAGCTGTTGGCCGCTATGGACGGGTCGGCGCCCGCCCCCGAAGCGTTCGAGACGTGCACGAAGGCCGGGATCGCCGTGCCGATGAAGAGTGCGGCGGCCGCCATGCCGACCACGGCCTGGCGCTTGCGGGCCCGGCGGGCCGGTACCGCGCGACGCAGGTGTTCCAGGGCGCCGTCGGTGGGTTCGATCTCCTCGACGGCCTGGTGCAGCAGCCGGCGCAGCGCCAGCTCGTTCGAGCCGAGCGAGTCGAAGTCCTGTCCGCCCGGGCCCTGTCCAGCCGGGCCCTGCCTGTCGGAGCCCGGTGTGTCGGGGCCGTGTCCGTCGGGGCCGTGGTTCACAGTTTTGTTCCCAGCGTGCTGGTCGTGCTCGTCTTCGGGCGCGTGCCGGTTGGTCGGCTCGTGCCACTCGTAGGGCTCGTGTCGGTGGTGGGCATCACGCCGCTCGCCGTTGCCGCTCATGCCGAGGCCTCCATGGCGATGCGGAGCGCCGCGATGCCGCGCGAGCCGTAGGCCTTCACCGAGCCCAGCGATACGCCGAGCGTCTCGGCGACCTGGGCCTCGGTCATGTCCGCGAAGTAGCGCAGCACGAGGACCTCGCGCTGGCGGCGCTGGAGGCCCTTCATCGCCTTGATCAGCGCGTCGCGCTCCAACTGGTCGTAGGCGCCTTCCTCGGCGCTCGCCATGTCGGGCATCGGCTTCGACAGGAGCTTGAGGCCGAGGATGCGCCGGCGCAGGGCGGAACGCGAGAGGTTGACGACGGTCTGGCGCAGGTACGCGAGGGTCTTCTCCGGGTCGCGGACGCGTTTGCGTGCCGAGTGGACCCGGATGAAGGCCTCCTGGACGACGTCCTCGCAGGAGGCGGTGTCGTCGAGGAGGAGTGCCGCGAGGCCCAGGAGCGACCGGTAGTGGGCGCGGTAGGTCTCGGTCAGATGGTCGACGGTGGTGCCCGCCGCCACGGTGTCGTCGGAGCCGTCACGCTGATTCGGTATGCGGGCGGGCCGCGCTGCGGGCATGGGCGCGATCACCGGCATGCCGCCGGGCGTGCCGGGGCTGCGGAGTCGGCGGGGTGGACGCAGGGCTGTGCCCCTTGTCTGGACCGCGGTGAATTCGAGTACCTCTGCCACGCCAGTTGGACACGCGTCCCCCCGTGAGGGTTGTACGCATCAGGCATCGCTTTTGCGTCAGGCACCCCGATTGACAATGCGTCAAATGCCCTCATGCGCACCAGCTCATCCCCTACGCCCCATATGCCATACCGCTCGGCCGCCCCTGAATGGCGACCGCAAAGACGCTCCCCGCCCTCCGCGCGGTTGCGGAGGACGGGGAGTCAAATCTTCGAACGCCGAGTGGGTCCGATACAAGTGGTCCGGACCATTACTCGCGCCACAGAAGTCACACAGATCCTACAAACGAATCCCCCGACGGCCACCGAGATTTCCGGCTGCCGGACATTCGCGGCGCAGAACCTGCGGGACCCTCGCACGTCCAGAACGAAGAACCTACGCCCGGATGATCTCCGCCGCCACCAACTCCGCGATCTGGGCGGTGTTCAATGCAGCACCCTTGCGCAGGTTGTCCCCGCACACAAACAGTTCGAGTGCCGTCGAATCGTCCAGCGCCCGGCGGACCCGCCCCACCCAGGTCGGGTCGGTGCCCACCACATCGGCGGGCGTGGGGAACTCACCGGCGCCCGGATCGTCGAACAGGACCACCCCCGGCGCTGTGGCGAGGATCTCGCGGGCCTTGGCGACGGTGACCACGTCCTGGAAGCGGGCGTGCACGGTCAGAGAGTGCGTGGTGACGACCGGGACGCGTACGCAGGTCACGGCGACCTTCAGGTCCGGCAGCCCGAGGATCTTGCGTGACTCGTTGCGTACCTTCATCTCCTCCGAGGACCAGCCGTCCTCGGCGAGGGAGCCGGCCCACGGCACCACGTTCAGTGCCACCGGCTCCGGGAACGGCCCCGTGTTGTCGCCCACGGCCCGTCGTACGTCACCGGGGCTGGTCCCCAGTTCCGTACCGGCGACGAGCGACAGCTGCTGCCGGAGCGTGTCGACGCCCGCGCGGCCCGCCCCGCTCACCGCCTGATACGAGGACACCACCAGCTCGCGCAGGCCGAACTCGGCGTGCAGCGCGCCCAGGGCCACGATCATGGACAGGGTCGTGCAGTTCGGGTTGGCGATGATCCCGCGCGGGCGCACCCGCGCCGCGTGCGGATTGACCTCGGGGACCACGAGCGGCACGTCCGGGTCCATCCGGAAGGCGCCGGAGTTGTCGACGACGATCGCGCCCTTGGCGGCGGCGATGGGCGCCCACTGGGCGGACACCTCGTCCGGTACGTCGAACATGGCGACGTCGACCCCGTCGAAGGACTCCTCCGACAGGGCCACGACCTCGACCTCCTCGCCGCGCACGGCCAGCTTGCGGCCGGCCGAGCGCGGGGAGGCGATCAGACGGATCTCGCCCCAGATGTCCGCGTGCTGGGACAGGATCTGGAGCATGACCGTGCCGACGGCTCCGGTCGCTCCCACGACCGCGAGGGTCGGTCCCGCGGACCTGGCCATCAGCGGCCGGTGCCTCCGTAGACCACGGCCTCGTCGCTGTCGGAGTCCAGTCCGAACGCGGTGTGCACGGCGCGCACGGCCTCGTTGACGTCGTCGGCGCGGGTGACGACCGAGATACGGATCTCGGAGGTCGAGATCAGCTCGATGTTCACGCCGGCGTCCGAGAGGGCCTCGAAGAACCCGGCCGTGACACCCGGGTTGGTCTTCATGCCCGCGCCGACCAGGGAGATCTTGCCGATCTGGTCGTCGTAGCGCAGCGAGTCGAAGCCCACCGCGCCCTTGGCCTTCTCCAGGGCGTCGATGGCCTTGCGGCCCTCGGTCTTGGGGAGGGTGAAGGAGATGTCCGTCAGACCGGTGGAGGCGGCGGACACGTTCTGCACGATCATGTCGATGTTGATCTCGGCATCGGCGATGGCGCGGAAGATGACGGCGGCCTCGCCCGGCTTGTCCGGGACGCCGACGACCGTGACCTTGGCCTCGGAGGTGTCGTGAGCGACACCGGAAATGATGGCCTGCTCCACCTTCTGGTCCCCTTGCTGCTGTGTCTTTTGAACGCGTGGTTCGCTGCTGACCCACGTGCCCTGAAGCCCACTGAAGGACGAGCGCACATGGATCGGGATGTTGTAACGGCGGGCGTACTCCACACAGCGGTGGAGGAGCACCTTGGAGCCGGAGGCGGCGAGCTCCAGCATGTCCTCGAAGGCGATCCAGTCGATCTTCTGCGCCTTCTTCACCACCCGCGGGTCGGCGGTGAACACGCCGTCCACGTCGGTGTAGATCTCGCAGACCTCGGCGTCGAGGGCGGCCGCGAGCGCGACAGCCGTCGTGTCGGACCCGCCACGACCGAGGGTGGTGATGTCCTTCTTGTCCTGCGAGACGCCCTGGAACCCGGCGACGATGGCGATGTTGCCCTCGTCGAGGGCCGTACGGATACGGCCGGGCGTGACGTCGATGATCCGCGCTTTGTTGTGGACCGAGTCGGTGATGACACCTGCCTGGCTGCCGGTGAACGACTGGGCGCTGTGGCCCAGGTTTTTGATCGCCATCGCCAGCAGGGCCATGGAGATCCGCTCTCCGGCGGTCAGCAGCATGTCGAACTCTCGTCCGCTGGGCATCGGGGATACCTGCTCGGCGAGATCGATCAGCTCGTCCGTCGTGTCGCCCATCGCGGAAACGACCACGACCACCTGGTGGCCGTTCTTCTTCGCTTCCACGATCCGCTTGGCGACGCGCTTGATGCCCTCGGCATCGGCTACGGAGGAGCCTCCGTACTTCTGCACGACAAGGCCCACGTGCGCTCCTCGCTCAGTCCGTCTCTGCACCGCACAACTGCGGTCGGCTCAGTCTAACGAGCGGCCGGACTTCCCTTCCGAAGTGTCGCATCGTGAGATGTCCCGCTCACGGCATGATCACTCCGGGACGTCAGGTCAGCAAGGCCGTCCGGCCGCTCCGACACGGCCCCTGCCCCGGCTCGCCCGCGCCACTCCGGAAAGTGCCCGGTGTCACACGAAGCGCCCCCTGAGGCCGGTGCGGCGACGATCGCCGCACGTGCACGTGCACGTGTAGGTATCTGGGGCCTCACGAAAACTTCCGTGCGAGTGGGGATGCTCCGCTGCGGTGGGAGCACCCCCAGCCTCGCGTTGCCCGGGTCAGGGCCCGTTCAGCGGACGTGCGGCGCTGATCCAACTTCCGCCCGACCCACGGTGCGTGAGGCGCTGCGTTACTTGACCTTCCGCAGCCCCAGCGGTCCCGCGATCTCCTGCACCATGACCTTGCCGGCCTCCTCGGCGAGCGCTTCCTCGCCGAGATCCTGGTCGGTGTCGAGGCCGTCCAGCTCTTCCAGGGGCTGGTTCAGGCGGACGTGAGCCACTACGGACTGGAGGGCGCGGAGGGTGGCGGAGGCCGTGGATCCCCAGTTGGAGAAGTACGAGAACTGCCACCACCACAGCGCTTCGCTGGTGCGGCCCGCGCGGTAGTGGGCCATGCCGTGGCGCAGGTCGGTGATGACGTCCGCGAGGTCGTCGGAGATACGGGCCGGGACCGGGGCCTTGCGCGGCTCGTAGGGGTCGAAGACCTCCGAGTACACGTCGATCGGCTCCAGCATCACCGCCAGGCGCTCGCGGAGGTCGTCCACGTCCGGCTCGGGGCCCGGGTCGGGCTCGTAGCGCTCGTCGGGGAGGATGTCCTCGTGTGCGCCGAGCCGGCCGCCGGCCAGGAGGAGCTGGGACACCTCCAGGAGGAGGAAGGGCACGGCCGAGTCCGGCTCGTCGCCCTTGGCCACCTCGGTGACGGCGACCAGGAAGCTCTCTACCTGATCCGCGATCTGGACCACGAAGTCGTCGGGGTCCTGGTTTGTCGCGTGCAGCGTGGCGTCAGACATCTAGGAGTCGTCTCCCCTCGAAGGCGCGGCCGAGCGTGACCTCGTCCGCGTATTCCAGGTCGCCACCCACCGGGAGGCCGCTGGCCAGGCGGGTGACCTTGAGGCCCATGGGCTTGATCATGCGGGCGAGGTACGTGGCCGTGGCCTCGCCCTCCAGGTTCGGGTCGGTGGCCAGGATGAGTTCGGTGACCACGCCGTCGGCGAGGCGGGCCAGGAGTTCCCTGATGCGCAGGTCGTCGGGGCCCACGCCCTCGATCGGGCTGATCGCGCCGCCCAGCACGTGGTACTTGCCGCGGAACTCCCGGGTGCGCTCGACCGCGACGACGTCCTTCGGCTCCTCGACCACGCAGATCACCGTCAGGTCGCGGCGCGGGTCGCGGCAGATGTTGCACAGCTCCTCCTGCGCCACATTGCCGCAGGTCGCGCAGAAGCGGACCTTCGCCTTGACCTCCATGAGGCACTGCGCGAGGCGCCGGACGTCCGTCGGCTCGGCCTGCAGGATGTGGAAGGCGATCCGCTGCGCGCTCTTGGGACCGACGCCGGGCAACCGCCCCAGTTCGTCGATGAGGTCCTGAACCACGCCTTCGTACAACGGACTGCCTTTCCGTGTTCCTGATTCGTGCTTCGTCCTGGTGCGTACGGTAGTTGGCCGCCGCCTGTCTTAGAAAGGCAGGCCGGGGATACCGCTGCCGCCGCCGAGGCCCTGGGTGAGCGGGCCGAGCTTCTGCTGCTGGAGTGTCTGGGCGTTCTCGTTGGCCGCCTGGACCGCCGCGACGATCAGGTCGGCGAGGGTTTCGGTGTCCTCCGGGTCGACCGCCTTCGGGTCGATCACCAGGGCGCGGAGCTCGCCCGAACCCGTTACGGTCGCCTTCACCAGGCCGCCGCCCGCCTGGCCTTCAACCTCCGTGCGCGCCAGCTCCTCCTGCGCGTTCGCGAGGTCCTGTTGCATCTTCTGGGCCTGCTGGAGCAGCTGCTGCATGTTGGGCTGGCCACCACCGGGAATCACGATCAGCTCCTGGTTTCGAGTACGGCTGTGTGGACCGTTTTTCCTGTCCAGCTTGAGCCTACGTGGTCGGCGGGCCCGTCGCCCCAGCACTCTTTCGAGTGACACCGTCGAGACGCCTATACCTGATCAAGGCCCCCTTCCGGGCGGAAAAGCGATGAAATCCGGGCCATCGCCACCCATTGGGCGGTAGGAAAGAGGGCGGCGCTTTCGCACCAGGCGTCACATGGCGTCACGTAACGTCATCACCGTCGTCAGTAGGGAGTGCCGGGTGAGCCAGCCGGAGATGCAGCCCGAGGGGCCGCCCCAGGACGGGCGGGGCGACGGGGCGCCGGGGCTGCGGCCGGGTGACCTGGCCGGTCGGCCGTTTCCGCTCGGGGACTGGGGTGAGCCCGCGGAACGGCTGCACGAGCTGTACCAGTGGGTGGAGCGGGGGGCGCTGGACACGGCTTCCTGGTATCTCGCCGACCGGGTGTGGAAGCGGTGCGGGGCGCGGGTGCTGCGGTGCGGGGCGGCGCTGGGGGCGGTGGGCGGGGCCGCGCTTCCGCTGCTCGACCTCACCGGGGTGGTGAGCGGGGTGGCCGCGTGGGGGTATCTGGCCCTGCTGCTCGGGGTCGCCTGTGTCGGAGTCGACCGGTTCTTCGGGGTGACCTCCGGGTGGATAAGGGATGTGGCCACCGCGCAGGCCGTGCAGCGGCGGCTTCAGGTGCTGCAGTTCGACTGGGCGTCGGAGAGTGTGCGGGAGGTGCTGGGGCCTGCGGAGGGGACGGCCAGTGAGGCGGCGGAGCGGTGTCTCTTGGTGCTGCGGCGGTTCTCCGACGATGTGACGGAGCTGGTCCGCGCCGAGACGGCGGACTGGATGGTGGAGTTCCGGACGGGGGCGGCGCCGTTGGGGATGCAGTCGTCGCTGGCGGGCGGGGCGCCGCGGATCGAGGGGGCGCCACCGGGGCGGGCGCCGTTGCCGCCGGGTACGCGGCCGAACATGCCCCGGCAGCGGCCGCCGGAGCCTCGGTGAGGGCGGGGGGTTTTCGCCCCCTCCGCCCCTACCCGTCCCGTACCTGGGGGGCTCCGCCCCCCAGACCCCCTTATCGCGCTTCGCGCTCGTCCTCAAACTCCCCCACTCTCGGCTTCGCTCGAGCGGGGGGACCCCCACGACGGGCTGAAAGGCTCAGCCGATCTTCGTGTACGTCAGGGCCTTGCCCGAGTCCTTGCTCACGCGGCGCAGGCGGCCGTCCGAGAGGAGGGTGACCTCGGAGGCGGCGCCCGGGGTGCAGGAGGTTGCCGGTTCGCCGACGGTGACGTCGGAGGGGCCGATCTCCAGGGGGCCGTCGGCGGCCGGGGCCTCGGCCAGCGGGGCCTCGAAGACGCAGTGGTAGGTGCCGCTGCCGGCCGGCCCGTCCGCGACGAGCGAGAGCACGGTGTCGCCGACCTCGCCCTGCTGGATGGTCAGTTGGCGGCTGTTCTGGCCCGTCGCGTTGTCGATGTTCCAGGTGCCGAGGAACGCCTCCGGGACCGTGCCGGTCGAGGATGCCTGCGCGCTCGGCGACTCGGACGCCGTGGACGGCCCCGGCGTGCTCGGGCCCGGTGTGGTGGGCGCGCCGGAGGACGCCGCCGACGCCTTCGGGTCGTCGTGGTTCTTGTCGCTCGCGCTGCCCTTCATCAGCGCGTACACGCTGCCGCCCGCGCCGAGCGCGACGACCAGGGCCACGATGACCAGAACGGCGGTGGAACGGCCGCTGCGACGCGGGGGCTCGGGGCCGAGGGGGGCAACTCCCGGACCGTACGGGGGTGTCGCGCCGCCCAGGCCGTACGGAGACGCGACGCCCGGGCCGTACGGGGGAGTCGAGCCGTACGGTCCCGGCTGGCCGCTCCAGCCGCCCTGCTGGGGATAGCCGTACGCGGGGGGCTGGGGGTGCTGCTGCGGATAGCCGTATGCGGGGTGGGGCTGCGGTGCGGCGGGCGGGGCGGTCGGCGGAGGCGTCTGGCCCGAACCCGCGATCATCGTGGGGAGGTGGTTCATGGGGGCCGGCTTGCCCGGTGGAGGCGGGGTCGGGCCTTCCTCGGCGGGGGCGTGCTCCGGGGGGACCTCGGGGGCGGCGTCCGGCGCGGACGGGGGCGTGGCCGGGGGCTTCGACAAGTCGGGGACCGGCGCCGCTCCCGGCGGCAGGGCGAGCGGTTCGGCGGAAGGTACGGCAGGCGGTACGGCTGGGGCTCCCGGTACTGCTGGGGCTCCCGGGGCGGCTGGGGCACTCGGTACAGCTGGGGCTCCCGGGGCGGCTGGGGCACCCGGTACGGCTGCCGCATCCGGCGCGGGAGCCGCGCCCGGCGCCTCGTCGGGGTTCTCCGTGTCCAGCAACTGCACGGCGTGCCGCCCGAGTTGGGCCACCAGCGCGCTCGGCAGCCACGGGTCGCGGGTGCGCCCGTCCGAGACGGTGTCCTCCGCGCCGGTGCGCTCCAGGATCTGTTCGAGGGTGGGCCGGGCGGCGGGATTCTTGCGCAGACAGTCACGCACGAGGTCGGCGAGGCCCTCGGGCAGGTCGGTGAGGTCGGGGTCCTCCTGAGCGATGCGGAACATCATCGCGTGCACACCGCTGCCCGCCGCCCCGAAGGGAAGGGCGCCGGTGGCGGCGTAGGACAGGACCGAGCCGAGGCAGAAGACGTCGCAGGCGGGCGTGATCCTGTCGCCGCGAACCTGCTCGGGGGCCATGAAGCCGGGCGAGCCGACGAGTGCGCCGGTGCGGGTGAGGCCGCCCTCGGTCACGGTCTCCAGGGCGCGCGCGATCCCGAAGTCGATGACGCGGGGACCGTCGATGGTGACGAGGACGTTCGACGGCTTGAGGTCGCGGTGGATGAGTCCCGCGGCGTGGATGTCCTGGAGCGCGTGCGCGAGCCCGGCGGCGAGGATGCGGACGGAACGCTCGGGCAGCGCGCCGTGGTCGTGGCCGACGACGGTCTGCAGGGACGGTCCGGCGACGTAACCGGTGGCGAGCCAGGGGATCTCGGCCTCGGTGTCCGCGTCGAGGACGGGTGCGGTCCAGTACCCGCCGACCCGCCGTGCGGCCCGCACCTCCTGGCGGAAACGCGCCCTGAACTCCTCCTGTTCGGCGAGTTCCTCGCGTACGAGTTTGACGGCGACGGTACGTCCCCGGTCGGACCGGGCCAGATACACGTGCCCCATCCCGCCGGCGCCGAGCCGCGCCAGCAGCCGATACGCCCCGATCCGATGCGGGTCCCCGGCCCCCAGTTTCTCCATGGCTGCGCCACCTTCCCCCGTAATGTGTGCAACAGATCGAGGATAGTGCGCGGCCACGACGGCGGAACCGTTAGTTCTGCACAGTTCAGCAACGGTCCTTGGTCTGCTCCAGCGCGGCGGACAGCCGCTCCAGCACCCGTACCGTCTCGGCGAGTCCGTCCTCGCCGAGGGCGTCCGCGAGGCGGTCGGCGAGGGCCGCGTGGCCGGGGCCGATCCTGGCCGCGGCGGCGCGGCCCTCGTCGGTCGGGGTGAGGAGCTTGGCGCGGCGGTGGGCGGGGTTGGGGAGGTACTCCGCGAGGCCCTTGTCCACCAGCAGATCGGCGATCCGCTGCACACTCTGGCGGGTGATGCCCATGGTGCGGGCGATCCCGGAGACGGGCAGCGGTTCGCTGAGCACCGCGCCGAGCACCTGCCACCAGGCGGCGGTCAGTCCGGCGGGCCGGGCCAACTCCTCGGACACCGCGAGGAATTGACCGTTGAGGCGGAACGCCCCGAGGGCGCTCCTGCTGAGCAGGTCCTGGCGTTCCCGGCTCACTGCCCGGCCTGCTGCAGTACGGCGTACGCCTCGGCGTCGGAATCGTGGAACAGCCGGTACCAGGCGTCCAGTACCTCACCCTCGTACACCCCGAGGAGCCGGAAGACCTCGCGGGCGAAGGCGACGGGTTCGGTCGGACCGGCGGTGACGAGCTTGCCGTCGGTGACGGCGTCGGTGTCGACGTAGTGCGCGCCGCCCCGGTAGCCGGTGGCGGCGAGGTAGAAGGACACGGCGCTGGTGTGCGCGCGGTCGTCGAGCAGGCCTTCGCGGGCCAGCCCGGCCGTGGCCCCGCAGATCGCGGCGACGGGCACGCCCGCGTCGAGGAACGCGCGGGCCTCGCGGGCGAAGGGAGCCAGGTCGTCGCTCGTGTCCCACAGGTCGGCGCCCGCGAGGATCAGCAGGGAGCTGTCCTCGGGGCGGACCTCTTCGAGCGCGAGGTCGGGCTGGATGCGGACGCCGCCGATGGTGGTGACCGGCTCCCGGGTGGGGCCCACCGTCCGGATTCCGTACCCGGCGCGGGCGAGATGGGCCGTCGTGTGCCCCGTCTCCCAGTCGGCGAAGGTGTCGTACACGGCGAGATGCGCGGGCTTGCGGCTCATGGCTCCTCCTTGACCGAAGATATAAGCCCTGGTCGGCGATGTAAGTATGCTGTCACTTCGACAGCACACTGTCAATGTCGGCCATCCCGGCGACAAGCCCGACAGACTGTCGCGGAAAGCCCCGGACCGCAGACAGGACGCCGATATCGCGTCCACTCCCTGGACATTTACGCTTCGGCGCATGACCCCTCAGCCCAACCCCCAGGTCGGCGCCGCCGTGAAGGCCGCGGACCGTGCGCATGTGTTCCACTCCTGGTCCGCGCAGGAGCTCATCGACCCGCTCGCCGTCGCCGGCGCGGAGGGGTCGTACTTCTGGGACTACGAAGGCAAGCGGTATCTGGACTTCACCAGCGGGCTCGTCTTCACCAACATCGGGTACCAGCACCCGAAGGTCGTCGCCGCGATCCAGGAGCAGGCCGGGGCCCTGACCACGTTCGCGCCCGCCTTCGCCATCGAGGCCCGTTCGGAGGCGGCCCGGCTGATCGCCGAGCGGACCCCCGGCGACCTGGACAAGATCTTCTTCACCAATGGCGGCGCCGAGGCCGTCGAGAACGCCACGCGGATGGCCCGGCTGCACACCGGGCGCCCGAAGGTGCTCTCCGCCTACCGCTCGTACCACGGTGCCACCTCCACCGCGATCAACCTCACCGGTGACCCGCGGCGCTGGCCGAACGACATCGGCGCGGCCGGAGTCGTCCACTTCTGGGCGCCCTTCCTCTACCGCTCGCCCTTCCACTCCGACAGCGAGCGGCAGGAGTGCGAGCGCGCGCTCCAGCACCTCGAGGACACGATCGCCTTCGAGGGGCCGGGGACCATCGCCGCGGTGATCCTCGAGACGATCCCGGGCACGGCGGGGATCATGACGCCGCCGGAGGGCTATCTCGCCGGTGTGCGGGAGATCTGCGACCGGTACGGGATCGTCTTCGTCCTCGACGAGGTCATGGCCGGGTTCGGCCGGACCGGCACGTGGTTCGCCGCCGACCACTACGGCGTGACGCCGGACCTGATCACCTTCGCGAAGGGTGTGAACTCCGGGTACGTGCCGCTGGGCGGCGTCGCGATCTCGGGCGCGATCGCGGAGACGTTCGCCACCCGGCCCTACCCCGGTGGGCTCACCTACTCCGGGCATCCGCTGGCCTGTGCCGCCGCCGTCGCCACGATCAACGTGATGGAGGAGGAGGGGATCGTCGAGCAGGCCGCGCGTATCGGCGAGACCGTCCTCGGGCCCGGTCTGCGTGAGCTCGCCGAGCGCCACCCGAGCGTGGGTGAGGTGCGCGGTACCGGTGTCTTCTGGGCCCTGGAGCTGGTGAAGGACCGGGAGACCCGGGAGCCGCTGGTTCCCTACAACGCGGCGGGTGCCGCGAACGCGCCGATGGCCGCGTTCGGTGCCGCGGCCAAGGCGCAAGGCCTGTGGCCGTTCATCAACATGAACCGGACGCACGTCGTGCCGCCGTGCAACATCACCGAGGCCGAGGCCAAGGAGGGGCTCGCCGCCCTGGACGAGGCGCTGTCGGTGGCGGACGAGCACGTCGCGTGACCGTCCGTCCCTCCTGGGGCTCCGCCCCAGACCCCGCTCTCGCAAAGGCGGGAGGGGCTGATTTCAGCCCGTCATGGGGGTCCCCCCGCTCGAGCGTGGGGGAGTTTGAGGACGAGCGCGAAGCGCGACGCGGGGGTCTGGGGGCGAGCCCCCAGGGACGGGACGGGTAGGGGCGGAGGGGGCGAAAACCCCCTCCCCGCGCCCCACCGCGTAAGGTGACGTCCGCCAAGACCTACGCGCGAAGGGGAGCGAGACCATGCCCGGCACCGGCGGCAATGGCACCGTAACCCGCAGCACCCTGCGGCAGCAGATCGCGGACGCGCTCCGCGACGAGGTGCTCGGGGGCCGCCTCCAGCCGGGCCAGGAGTTCACGGTGAAGGAGATCGCCGAGCAGTACGGCGTCTCCGCGACCCCCGTCCGCGAGGCCCTCGTCGACCTGTCGGCCCAGGGCCTCCTGGAGGCGGACCAGCACCGCGGCTTCCGCGTGCACGAGTACTCCCCCGCCGACTACCGCGGCATGATCGAGGCCCGCAGCCTGGTCACGGACGGCATGTTCCGCCGCCTCACCTCGGGAGGCATGCCGCAGTTCAAGGATCCCCGCGCCGTCGCCGCCCTCGCGGGCGTCCGCCGCCGCGGCGAGGAGGCCCAGCGCGCGGCCATCGCCGGCGAGCTGAACATCCTCATCGGCTACGACCTCCGCTTCTGGCGCGAGCTGAGCGGCCTCTTCGGCAACCCCTACCTCGCCGACTTCCTGCACCGGCTGCGTGTCCAGTCCTGGGTGTGCACGGTCCAGCACCTGCGCCAGGTCGCCGACCTCAAGGGCCGCCTGTGGTCCGGCCACACGGAGCTCGTGGACGCCCTCGCCCGCCGCGATCCGGAAGCGGCCCACGCGATCGTGACGGCGTACAACGATCACTCTCTCGCGCTCATGGAGCGCCAGGCGAAAGGTTCCAGCCCGTCCGGCGTTTGAGGACGAGCCCTGCGGGCGATCGGGGGTGTGGGGGCGGAGCCCTCAAGGGCGGCCACCCCCACCGGGGATCACCTGGAACCCGAGTCGCACCGAGGCCTTCCCAAGACCGCCGCGCGCATTACGCTGCCCTGACCACCGTGCACTCCAAGGAGTAAGAGGAGCCGTCTGTTGGCCTGTGACCTGTGGTTGGTCCCGCTCGTCGATGTGCTGTGCCACACCCCCGACAACCCCTTCGCCGAGGAACTCGCGCTCTACGACAAGGTGCTGGGCGAGGCCGGACTCCCGCCGGTGCCGGTGTACGCGTACATGCCGGGGCTGTCGGGTGACGTCGCCCCGGTCGCCGGGTTCGACTACGACGCGCTGCACTTCCTGCGCCGCGCGTACCTTCTGCAGATGTGCGGGCTCGCGGTGACGCCGGTGGACGAACTGGGCGGGGACTACGAGCAGTTGCTGGAGATGTTCGAGTCGAACGCCCAGCAGTCTCACCTGGTCTGGCACTACGACCACGCGGGGGCGTACGTCCCCGTCGACTTCCCGCATCCGCTCGCCAATGACGAACTCCTCGCGGGCGGCGGCCCGCTGGGCTCCTCCCACGCCCTGCTGCGCGAACTCGAGTTCGTCGCCCCGTCGATCGGCATCGACCCGGCGAACCCCCCGGCCGCCCCGGAGCCTCCCATGGCCCCCACGGAGCTGGAGGAACCGGCCGCCCCCGCCCCCTACGACGCCAGCCCCTTCGCCCGCGAACGCCACGTCTGGCTGGGCCTGCACGCTGCCGCGACCCGCAGCCTGGCCCAAGGGTCGATGATCATCTTCAGCTGAGACGGTGAGACGGTACGAGGCCGGTACGAGGCCGGGCCGACGCCGGCCCCGCACCGTTCGTCGTCAGCTCTGCTCGACGATGCGGATCGTCCGGATACCCGTTCCCCGGTAGCGGGTGGGCGTCCTGGTCAGCACGGGGCGGCCGCGCGGCCACTCGACGGTGGGCAGGGCGAGGTGCAGCACATGGGCACCGCTCCAGTCCGGCTCGTCCTTGCCGGTCTGATCCTCGTCCCCGGAGGCCGCTGTCCGCAGGCGCTTGCCCACGGCGGTCGCCGCCGCGAAGTCGAGCCCCTCGATGTTCACGGACGGCAGCGCGCCGACATGTTCGGCGACCCCGGCTCGCTCACGCTCGGCGGCGGCCAGGCTGAGTGCCGGGATGTAGACCCGTAGAGCGGGGTCCTTCTCCGCCTCGACGACAAGCCGGGAGGCCATGCTGTTCCCCGCGCCGAGCGCGAGCGCGGCGGTGTCGTCGAAGATGACGGCACGCGGCAGCGGGTACCTGTCCCTGCCGTGGTCGTCCGTCACTGGACCTCCCCGATGCGCCCGGCCTCGAGGTCGGCCCACAGCTTCTCGCCGGCCTTCTCGTCCTCTTCGGTGTACGGCCTGCCGAGGAAGTGCTCCTCGACGTACGCCCTGGTCTCCTCGTACCGCTTGCGCAGCTCTTCTTTCGTGGGCGTCGCCCCGGCCAGCTCCGCCACGAAGTCCCGCATGCTGATCCCGCGCTCCCGGGCCAACTCCTGAAGGCGGTCTCGGACGGCGGGATCGACCTTGATCGTGGTGTCAGCCATGAGCACAGTATACCGCTGGTATACCGTCTCCGGGCGTACGAGTGTGACGGTCATCGACACTCCGTTTCTTTCGAAGGACCCGGCCTCGCGGAATGCGAGCCGGGGGTCTGTGTGCGCCTAGGCGGGCGCGGTGCCGAACACCGCGCATGCGGCGAGGAGTTGCCCGCTCAGCTCAGCAAGCGTGCGGAGGGAGGCTCGGGCGCCGTTCGGGAGGGCGAGGGGGTACGTCGGTACGGCTGACGCCCGCAGGGAGATGCTCCGGTCGCGGGGGAGGGTGTCGACGAAGACTGAAATGGCGCACCCGGGCGCCGTACGATGAATGCGCATCGGGAGTCGTTAGCTCCTGGTGTCGAGCCCCCGGGTGTTGGCGCACCGCGGGGGCGTTTCGTTGGCGTGACTCTATGGGCACGCACAGCGACGAGCGCAAGCCGAACTACCTTTCCCCAGGCGGACGTTCGTGTTCTTCACTCCTAGGGGTGAAGCGGACGCCCCGGCCGTCAGCGGAGCTGGGACAGGCCCTTCTGGAGGTCCTCGCCGTTCATGATCGGGAAGACTTCGAGCTCGGCGTTGAGCTCGGTGAAGAACGGCTCGCCGGCGGGCGGCAAATCGGAGCTGTCCTTCATGTCGAAGACCAGGAAAATGGTACGGCGACCGCGCACCGCACCGAAGTACGCCGCCTCGGGCTTGAGCTGGTCCAACGCCTCCTTGATCACCTCGGACAGCTTGCCGCTGCGGATGAGTTCGTTGCCCTTCTCCGTGTCCAGGGACGCCTTGAGCATGACGCGCATCGCACTCACCTTCTCCTGACCGGGGAACAGATATGCATCAAAGGTGCATTTTCAGGCTATGTCCCTTACCTTCCACATGCCCACTCCTGCGACTGGAGCGCCGAGCGCAGGAGCAGCGTGTGGACGAGGCGGCCGTCGGCGGCCGGCCGGTGGCGCCAACTCAGCGGCCACGTCTGCCCTCCGAGGGCGGGCACCGGGACGTACGAGACCCGGTTCGGGCCCGCCGTGAGCCGCGTGATCCCCTCCGGCCATGCCCGGTGCGACGTACTGCCGACCGGCACCAGGAAGTACACCGCCCGCCGTCCGTTCGCCTCCTCCACCACCGGCCCCGGATCCCCGCCCGTCATCCGCGCGAGCACGTCCGCGAGAGCCCGGCCCTCGTCGCCGTCCACCCGTACGGCGTCGAACTGGACGCCCGCCTTGCGGAGTTGGATCCCGGCGAGAGGGATCCAGTCACTTTGCGTATTCATGGAGACAGTTTCCGGAGAGGGGGCTAGCGTTTTCCATGACTCTGCGTCGTCGGTCGATCACGGTCGGGCGGGGGCGGGGGTGAGTTGAGGCCGGTTGAGTTCGGTTGAGTCCAGGGGTGACCGCGTTGGCGCGAGCAGAGAACAAGACGGAGGCGGGCGGTACGGCGCATCTTGTCGCCGCCCTGGCGAAGGCGCTGCGTGAACAGCAGCAGCTCTCCCAGGACCAGTTGGGCAAGAAGATCGGCTACACCGGTTCGGCTGTCAGCGCCATGGAGACCTGCGCGCAGCCCGCGAGCGACCAGATGCTCGTCAAGCTGGAGGAGACAATCGGGGGCGGGCTCGGGGTCTTCGAGAAGGCGCGGACCTTTGTGCTGCTGGACAAGTATCCGCCGCAGTTCAAGGACTTCTCCCTGATGGAGGCGCGGGCGGTGACGTTGTCGTCGTACCAGACGTACGTGGTCGACGGTCTGTTCCAGACCGAGGCGTACGCGCGGGCGCTGATCGGGGGCGGCTTCCCCAAGCTGCCCGAGGCCAAGGCGGAGGAGCTGGTCGAGGCGCGCATGGCTCGCAAGGCCCTCTTCGACCGCGATCCGACCGCCATGATCGAGCTGATCCTCGACGAGGCCGTGCTTCGGAGGCCGTTCGGGAGCTGGGAGGTGCAGAGCGGGCAGCTGCGCTCGCTCGCCCAGGATGCCCAGCGCGACAACGTCTGCGTCCAAGTGCTGCCGCTGGAGCGCGGCTTGCGCGGCGCTCACGCGGGATCTGGCGGCAACATGGTCTTGGTCGAGACGGAGGAGCACCACCACGTGGTCTACCTGGAGATCGAGGACGAGAGCATCCTGGTCAGCAATCCAGCCAAGGTGGCCCAACTCTCCCACCGCTATGCGAAGATCCGCACACAGGCTCTGAGCCCGGACGACTCGCTGAGCCTGCTCGAGCGGCTGGCAGGAGAAGAACGGAAATGAGCAGCACACTGCGGTGGTTCAAGTCGAGCTACAGCGACAGCAGCGGCGGCCAGTGCCTCGAAGTCGCTTACACCTGGCGCAAGTCGTCGTACAGCAGCGACAGCGGCGGCGAATGCGTCGAGGTCGCCCCCTGCCCCCACGCCACCTCCATCCACATCCGCGACTCAAAAACCCCCGGCGGCCCAACCCTCACCGTCACCGGTGAAGCCTGGGCCGCCTTCGTCCGGAACCGTTAGAACACCGGCGTGCCGTCCTGCGTCAGCTTCCAGTTGGTCGCGGCGAAATCAGCGGGGTTCAGCGCGCCCTTGGTCGTGACGTAGTCGATCATCAGCTGGCGGATCTCGTTGGTGGAGCTGTAGGCGATGTCGGCGGCAGCGATGTGCGGGTAGCCGCTGCCTCCGTTGGCGCGGTAGTTGTTGACGGCGACGACGAAGACCTGGTCGTCCGTCACCGCGGCGCCGTTGTAGCTGAGGTTCTTGATCCGGGAGCCCTCGGCCTGGGCGATGTCGATGTCGTACGAGACGCCCGCGGCGGTGTCGTACATGTAGTCCCAGAAGTTGTTGGCGTTCGTCAGCGTCGCGGTGTCGGCCTTCGTGCCGCTCGGCACCTGGTGGTAGTACTTCGCCGCGTACTCCAGGTAGTCCTTGAGCTGGGCGCCGGTGAGCTTCTTGCCGTACAGGGTGTTGTCGTAGATGTAGAGGCCGGCGACGTCGCGGATGGTGACGTCGCCCTGGGGGATGTCGGCGGTGCGGCTGAAGGGCGCGGCGACCGAGATGAGCGGGAGCGCCGCGTCGGCCGTGGACAGGCCGGTGGCCACCGTCGCCATCTGGACCTGGTGGATGAAGTCCATGACCGGGACGTCCTTCCAGCAGGCCTCGGCCGCGGAGAGATCCGCGGTACACGTGCCCACCGGCGTGTTGACGTACTTCACGACCAGGTCGTGGTCCGCCTTGAGGAGCTTGGTGATCTCCGCGTCCTCCTCGACCGTGTTGCTGTTGAGGGTCTGCGCCTTGGTGCTGGTGACCTTCCACTGGCCGTGGACGAGTTCGAGCTCGAAGTCGAAGACGGTCAGCCGCATGCCGTAGCAGTACGGCTCGGAGAGGACGACGTCCTTGCCGGTCTCCTTGTTCGTGACCGTGTAGGACGAGACCTCGGTGTGGGTGTGGCCCACGAGGATCGCGTCGATGCCGGGGACCTGCTCGGCGACCAGGTTCGACGCGTTCTCGATGTACGGGAGTTCACTGCCGTAGGAGGACGAGCCGTCGAGCCCGGAGTGGTCCGTCAGGAACACCACGTCACAGCCCAGCGCGCGCAGCCGCGGCACGTACTTCTTCGCCTGCTCGACCAGACCCGTGAAGGACATCTTCCCGGCCACGTTGTCCTTGTCCCACAGGGCGATTCCGGGGTTGGTGAGACCGAGGATGCCGACCTTGATGTCGGGGGCGCCGGGGACGCAGACGCGCTTCACGGCGTACGGCTGGAAGGCGGGCCGGAGGGTCTTGGCGTCCAGCGCGTTCGCGCCGAGCAGCGGGAAGTGGCACTGCTTCTCGAACTTGCGGAGCGTCTCGATGCCGTAGTTGAACTCGTGGTTGCCGAGCGCGGCGGCGTCGTACCGCATGGCGTTCATGGCGATCGCCATCGGGTGCTTCGGCGCGTTGTCGCCGGTGATCGGGTCGACGCGGGCGTAGTAGTACGCCAGCGAGGTGCCCTGGATGATGTCGCCCGCGTCGACGAGCAGTACGTGGTCCTCGCCCTTGGCGGCGCGCTGCTGCTTGATGAGGGTGGCGACGCGCGCGACGCCTACCGAATTCCCCGCCTTGTCCTTGTAGGCCGCGTCCGTGTAGTAGTCCCAGTCGAAGACGTGGCTGTGCAGGTCGGTGGTGCCGAGGATGGAGAACGACCAGGTGCGGGGCGCCTTCGGGGGCCTACGGTCCGCGGCCTGGGCCGCGGGCGCGGCGGCCGTCCCCGCGACGGCCACGGCCGCACCGGTGACGGCCGACTTCTTCACGAACTCCCGGCGGTTCAAGGGATTGACGGGCATACGGGGCTCCTGAGAGAGGGGTGACGCGGGCAGGGGAACGGGCCGTGCGAGCCGTGCGGGGACTACACGCGTAGATCGTGGTCGCGGACGTACCCCTTCCGAAACCAGGAACACCCCATGTCCCGGTCAATTAACGGTCAGTTCGCGCCGACGCCGGCGGGAAGGGTCCTCGCCCTCACGGCGGGCTCCCGCTCGGGCCCGTTCAGCTGGACTCCCGCACCACCAGCCGGCACGGAACCGTGTGGACCCCTGGCGCCGGTTCGTCGGAGTCGATCGCCTCCAGCAGCCGCAGCGCGGCGATCCGGCCGATCTCGGCGAGGTCCATGTCGATGGTGGTCAGCGGCGGGCGGCAGGCCAGCGCCATGGTGTCCCAGTTGTCGTAGCCGACGACCGCGATGTCGCCGGGGACGTCCACGCCCCGCTCTCGAACGGCGCGATCACGGTCCCCGTGGCGATGAACGCCTCGGACGGCTACCACCTGGTGATCACGCCCAGCGGCGGTTCCACCTCACTCGCCGGGACCTACCGGATCACCAACAAGAACAGTGGGCTCGCCCTGGACACCCAGAGCGCCGGCACGGCCCAGGGAACGTCCGTCGTGCAGGCGACGTCCGGCACCGGTACCACCCGGTCCTGGACCCTGGCCTCCGCCGGATCGGGCCTTTACAAGATCACGAACAAGGCGAGCGGTCTGCTCCTCGGCATCAAGGACGCAGGCACCGCCGACGGCGGCACCGCGCTCATCTGGGGCGACAACGGAACGAACCAACCACCTCTGGCAGCTCATCCCCACCGGCGACGGTTACTACAAGATCGCCAACTACAACAGCGGCCTGCTGCTCGGCGTGGACGGCATGAGCACCACGACCGGCGCCCAGGTTCTCCAGTGGGACGACAACGGCACCGCCGACCACCTGCGGCAACTGACCGCACGCTGAGGCCGGACCCCCAGGGACGAGTACGCCCCCGGATGTCTGCCGGGGGCGCACTCATATCCGACCACGCGTTCTAGATGAACGAGTTGATCTCGATCGTCTCGTCGCGGCCCGGGCCGACACCGATCGCGGAGATCGGCGCGCCCGACATGTCCTCGAGGGCCTTGACGTACGCCTGGGCGTTCTTCGGGAGGTCCGCGAAGGTCTTGGCCTTGGTGATGTCCTCCGACCAGCCCGGAAGCGTTTCGTAGACCGGCTTCGCGTGGTGGAAGTCGGTCTGGGAGTACGGGAGCTCCTCGACGCGCTTGCCGTCGATCTCATACGCCACGCAGACCGGGATCTCCTCCCAGCCGGTCAGGACGTCCAGCTTGGTGAGGAAGAAGTCGGTCAGGCCGTTCACACGGGTCGCGTAGCGGGCGATGACGGCGTCGAACCAGCCGCAGCGCCGGTCGCGACCGGTCGTCACACCCCGCTCGCCGCCGATGCGGCGCAGCGCGTCGCCGTCCGCGTCGAACAGCTCGGTCGGGAACGGGCCCGAGCCGACGCGGGTCGTGTACGCCTTGAGGATGCCGATGACCCGGCTGATCTTCGTCGGCCCGACACCGGCACCCGTGCACGCCCCGCCCGCAGTCGGGTTGCTGGACGTCACGAACGGATACGTACCGTGGTCGATGTCCAGGAGCGTGCCTTGACCGCCCTCGAAGAGCACGACCTTGTCCTGCTCAAGGGCCTGGTTGAGGAGCAGGACGGTGTCCGCGACGTACGGCTTCAGCCGGTCCGCGTAGCCCAGCAGCTCCTCCACGACCTGGCCCGCCTCGATGGCACGGCGGTTGTAGAGCTTGGTGAGCAGCTGGTTCTTGACCTCGAGGGCCGCTTCGACCTTCTGCGTCAGGATCGACTCGTCGTACAGGTCCTGGATGCGGATGCCGACGCGGTTGATCTTGTCCGCGTACGTCGGGCCGATGCCGCGGCCTGTCGTACCGATCTTCCGCTTCCCGAGGAAGCGTTCCGTCACCTTGTCCACCGTCACGTTGTACGGCGTGATGATGTGCGCGTTTCCGCTGATCAGGAGCTTGGACGTGTCGACGCCTCGCTCGTTCAGCCCGTTCAGCTCGGAGAACAGGACCGACGGGTCGACGACGACTCCGTTACCGATGACCGGGGTACACCCCGGCGAGAGGATTCCGGAAGGGAGGAGGTGCAGGGCATACTTCTGGTCGCCCACGACTACCGTATGGCCGGCGTTGTTGCCGCCCTGGTAGCGCACCACATAATCCACTGAACCACCGAGCAGGTCCGTGGCCTTTCCCTTGCCTTCGTCACCCCACTGAGCACCGAGCAGCACAAGTGCGGGCACGCGCGTACACCCCTTCCGGGCGGGGCATGTCCAAGGTCGGGGACGTACGCGGCTGGTTTTCGATACGGCTGCGTACGCCGGCGACCTCCTTTGGCCGCGACCGTCGGACCGGATGCCCCGGAATAGACGAAGCCCCTGGCGCAATAGCGCAAGGGGCTCTTGCACAAAGATGCTACCCGAGGAAGCGAGGCAGGACCGAGGTGGCGCCTTCCGACCAGCTTCTGGTGGTCATCGACCCGGTCGCCCGCCGGACCGACGGCGAGTCCGTACGGATCGCGAAAGACGTGCTCAGCGGGGGTGCGGCGACGAAAGTGTGCCTGCCGGACGGGCCCGAGGAATTTGCCCGGGCGCTGATCCGCAGGGGGTCCCGCAGGCCGGTCGTGATCGGCGACGACGGGGCGCTGCTGCGGGCGGTGGCCCTGCTCCACCGGCGGCGGGAGCTCGCGGTGTGCGGGCTGTCGCTGGTGCCGGTGGGGGGTGCGCTGTCGCTGGCCCGCTCGCTCGGCGTGCCGACGGGGGCCGTGGCCGCGGCCCGGGCCGTGCTCGACGGGGCCGAGCGGCGGCTCGATCTGCTGGTGGACGACAGTGACGGGGTGGTGCTGGGCACGCTGCGGATCCCGTCGCGACCCTCGCCGTCCCCCGGCGCCTCCTCGGCGCCGCCCCATCCGTGGCTTCGGACCTGCCAGTCGTTGGTCCGGACGCTCGCCGTGCGGCCCACCCGACTGGCCACCGTGCCCAGGCCCGGGCCCGCGCGGCTTCGGGTGGAGGTCGACGGGGTGCTCCTGGTGGACCTCGACCATCCCGTCGAGGCCGTGTCGGTGACACCGGGGGTGTCGGGGGGTGCGGAGGTGGAGGTGCGGCCCGCGTCCGTGGGCGCGGAGGCCGCGCCGCTGCGGGTGGTCGGACGCCGGGTCACCGTGTCCGGCGCGGATTTCCGGTACCGGGCGGATTCCGTCGTGGGCGGCCCGGTACGGACCCGGACGTGGACGGTGCGGGAGGGGGCGTGGGGGTTGATACTGCCGCCGGGCAGGCCTTAGCCCGTCCGGCGTTTGAGGACGAGCGCGAAGCGCGACAGGGGGGTCTGGGGGCGCAGCCCCCAGGTGTACGGGACGGGTAGGGGCGGAGGGGGCGAAACACCCCCACGCTCACCCGGCCGACAGCGCCGGGTCCGAGTCGTCCTTCAGGGTCACCCCCGTGGCGCCCAGCTCCCGCGCCCGCCCCATCAGGGCGACCAGCTTGGCGGCGGCCCCGGCGTAGGACAGCCCCAGCGGGGGCCGGATGTTGGAGAGACAGTTGCGGTCCGCGTCGGTGGTGCGACCGGGCCGCGGCGTGTGGGTCAGATACGCCCCCAGGGAGTCCGCGGCGGACATCCCGGGCCGCTCCCCGATGAGCACCACCACCAGCTCGGCCCCCAGCGCATGCGCGACATCGTCCCCCAGCGCCACCCGAGCCTGCTCGGCCAGCACAACGGGAGCGACCCGCCACCCCGAGGGCAACAGCGCCGTCGTCTCCCGGATCACCGGCGCCGCGTGCTCGTGCACGGCCCGGCTGGACAACCCGTCGGCGACCACGAACACCACGTCCCACTCGTCCCGGGGCAGATGCGCCCGGTCGACGTCGTCCAGCCGCCGCCCCAGATCGGGCCGCTGGAGATAGGTGAGCCGATCGGCCGCCGCACTGCGCACCCGTACCGTCGGCACCCCCGTCAACGCCCCCGCGACCGCCTCCGGCCGAAACGGCGAGTGCACCGCGTCCCGCGCGGCGGCGTGCGCGGCCTGCAGCTCGAGCCGGTGCCGGGTGGGCAGCGCCGACCCGGCCCGCCCGAGCCCGATCCGGGCCTGGGTGTGCCGGCGCAGGGTCGCCCACAGCGCGGCGTCCGACTCGGGTGCCACCAAAGCTCGTACCAGAGAGGCGAGTTGGCGATCCGTCATGCCGCGAGCTCCTTACCGATCGTCATCAACGGGTGCCCGGTACCCGACACATCCCTGATCCCGCCGCCGGCGTCCAGCAGCCCGATCCGCTCCAGCCATGCCTCGAACTCCGGTGCCGGGCGCAGCCCGAGGACCTCGCGCAGGTACAACGCGTCGTGGTACGAGGCGGATTGGTAGTTGAGCATGATGTCGTCGCCGCCCGGTGTGCAGATCACGAAGGAGGCGCCCGCGACGCCGAGCATCGTCAGCATGGTGGCGATGTCGTCGTCGTCCGCGTCGGCGTGGTTGGTGTAGCAGATGTCCAGGCCCATGGGCAGGCCGAGCAGCTTGCCGCAGAAGTGGTCCTCAAGGGCCGCGCGGAGGATCTGTCGGCCGTCGTACAGGTACTCCGGTCCGATGAAGCCGACGACCGTGTTCACCAGGAGCGGGTCGTAGCGGCGGGCGACCGCGTACGCCCGTGCCTCCACCGTCTGCTGGTCCACCCCGTGGTGCGCGTCGGCGGACAGCGCGCTGCCCTGGCCGGTCTCGAAGTACAGGGCGTTGTGGCCGACGGTGCCCCGGCCCAGCCCTCGCGCCGCCTCGTACGCCTCGTCGAGCAGGCTCAGCGTGACGCCGAAGGAGGCGTTCGCGGCCTGCGTACCGGCGATGGACTGGAAGACAAGGTCGACCGGGGCGCCGCGTTCCATCAGGTCGACGCTGGTGGTGACGTGGCACAGGACGCAGGACTGGGTGGGGATCGAGTAGCGGTCGATCACGCCGTCGAGCAGCTCCAGCAGGTCGCGTACCGCCTTCGGACTGTCCGTCGCCGGGTTGATGCCGATGACCGCGTCGCCTGAGCCGAGGAGGAGTCCGTCGAGGAGGGCCCCGGCGACTCCGGCCGGGTCGTCGGTGGGGTGGTTGGGCTGGAGCCGGGTGGCGAGGCGGCCGGGCAGGCCGATCGTGGAGCGGAACGCCGTGACGACCCGTACCTTGCGGGCGACGGCCACCAGGTCCGCGTTGCCCATCAGCTTGGAGACGGCGGCCACCATCTCGGGCGTGAGCCCGGGGGCCAGCGCGGCGAGCGCCGCCGCGTCCGCCGCCTCGGACAGCAGCCACTCCCGGAACTCCCCGACCGTCATCGCCGCCACCGGCGCGAACGCCGCCGTGTCGTGGCTGTCCACGATCAGCCGGGTCACGTCGTCGTCCTCGTACGGGATCACCGGTTCGGCGAGGAACCGCGCAAGCGGCACCTCGGCCAGCGCCCACCGGGCCGCGACCCGCGACTGCGCGGACTCGGCGGCCAGCCCGGCGAGCCGGTCGCCCGACCGCTCGGGGCTCGCAGCGGCGAGCAGCGGCGCGAGGCCGGCGAAGGTGTGATTCCGGCCGCCGAGGGTGGCGGAGTAGGTGCTCATGAGGGCGACCGTACGAAGCGGCGCGGGGCCGGGTCCACGCCCGCACCGAGAGTTAACGCAGACGTTCGCTCCCTCCCCATTCTAAAGGTCTGATTGACAAACATTTAACGCGGCGACCGGTAAGCCGACTCATTCGCCCAGCAGGATTCCGGCTGGTTGCACACCACCCGATCACCGACTGAGCGCATGAGGAAAGGGGCCACTCGATGGCAGTACAAGAGGGCGTGGCCCCAGGGGCGGCGGGCACGGATTCCGTGTCCGGAGAGGCCGCGGGGACGGTTCACCGGCTGAAGCCCAACGCGATCGGCCTGCTCGGCGTGGTCTTCATGGCCGTCGCCACCGCGGCCCCGATCACCGCCATGACGGGCAACGTGCCCTTCATGGTCTCCGCCGGAAACGGCATCGGCGCCCCGGCGAGCTATCTCGTCGCAATGGTCGTCCTGGCGATCTTTTCCGTCGGCTTCACCTCGATGGCGAAGCACATCACCTCGACCGGCGCCTTCTACGGCTTCATCTCCTACGGCCTCGGCCGCACCGCCGGACTCGCCTCGGGCCTGCTGGCCACCTTCGCGTACGTCGTCTTCGAGCCGGCCCTGATCGGCATCTTCTCCACCTTCGCCACGGGAACCCTCAAGGACCAGACGGGACTTGACGTGCCGTGGTGGGCGTTCGCGGTCCTGATGCTGGCCGTCAACACGACGGGCACCTGGTTCGGCGTCTCGGTTGCCGAAAAGCTGCTGGTCGTGCTGCTGGGTACCGAGGTGACCGTCCTCGCCGCGATGGCGATCTCCGTGGCCCTGCACGGCGGCGGCCCGCACGGCTTCACCTTCGGCCCGGTCAACCCCGTCAACGCCTTCAAGGGCACCAGCGCCGGACTCGGTCTCTTCTTCGCCTTCTGGTCATGGGTCGGCTTCGAGTCCACGGCGATGTACGGCGAGGAGTCCCGCGACCCGAAGAAGATCATCCCCAAGGCGACGATGATCTCCGTCCTGGGCGTCGGCGTCTTCTACGTCTTCGTCTCCTGGATGGCCATCACCGGCAACGGCGAGAGCGAGGCCCTGAAGGCCGCCTCCTCCGCCAACCCGCTCGCCCTCTTCTTCAACCCCACCGAGCACTACGTCGGCCACTGGGCCGTCGACGTCATGCAGTGGCTGATGATCACCGGCTCGCTGGCCTGCGGCATGGCCTTCCACAACTGCGCCGCCCGCTACATGTACGCGCTCGGCCGCGAGGGCGTACTCCCCTCCCTGCAGAGGACGATCGGGCGCACCCACCCACGGCACGGCTCCCCGCACATCGCCGGCCTGGTCCAGACGGTCGTCAGCGCCGTGCTGATCGGGGCGTTCTGGATCGCCGGCAAGGACCCGTACACCGGTACGTACGTCCTGCTCGCCATCCTCGGCACCATGGCCATCCTGGTCGTCCAGGCCGTCTGCTCCTTCGCGGTCCTCGCCTACTTCCGCACCCACCACCCCGAGAGCAGGCACTGGTTCAAGACCTTCACCGCTCCGCTCCTCGGCGGCCTCGCGATGCTCGGCGTGGTGGTCCTGCTGGTGTCCAACATGGGCGCCGCGGCGGGTACGGAGTCCGGCTCACTCATCCTGAAGTCCACGCCGTGGATCGTCGCGCTCATCGCGGTGGGTGGACTCGCGTACGCGACGTACCTGAAGCGCCGGGCACCGGAGCGGTACGCGCTGCTGGGCCGGACGGTGCTGGAGGAGACGAAGGAGCGGTAACCGGCCGACCCCGTCGAGGAGAGCGCTCGTCAGGGGCGCGGGGCACTGACACATGCGGGTCCGCCGCGTGGGCGCGACCAGCCACGGCGGTCCGCAGTTCCCCGACGACAGTCACCACCCCAGACCTTCGGCGAGTCACCCTTCGCCGAAGGTTTTTCGCAGTGCACGCGCCAGCGGTCCATCATCTTGGCGATCTCGGATCGGCCCCGCCCTGAACGTGCCGTCAGCTGTCATGGACCTCTCCCCCTCCGGCCACCTTCCCAAGCTGCCCGGGGGCGAGTTGGCCTGGACGCCGGTCGTCCTCCTCACCGCGATCGCGGTCGCCCTGGCCGGGGTGCGGCTGGCCGGCCTGCGACGGCGGGACCTGGAGCACGTGAGGTTTTCGCCCCCTCCGCCCCTACCTTCCCCGTACCTGGGGGCTGCGCCCCCAGACCCCCCTGTCGCGCTTCGCGCTCGTCCTCAAACGCCGGACGGGCTGAGGCCTGCCGGGCCTGGCTAGAAGTTCACCTTCAGGGCCTCCAAGCCCCGGATCACGAAGTTCGGCTTGCGCTGGGGCTCGGTGGTCAAGGTCAGGGTGGGGGCCTGGGTCAGCAATGCCTCCATGGACGCGGCCAGTTCGATGCGGGCCAGCGGGGCGCCGATGCAGTAGTGGATGCCCGCGCTGAAGGAGATGTGCGGGTTGTCCTTGCGGGTGAGGTCCAGTTTCCCGGGGGCCGTGAAGGCCGCCGGGTCGTGGTTGGCGGAGCCGAAGAGCATGGCGATCTCGGCGCCCCGGGGGATCGTCGTGCCGTCGATCTCGATGTCGTCGAGGACCCAACGCTCGAAGAGCTGAAGCGGGGTGTCGTAACGCATCAGCTCCTCCACCGCCGTGGGGATCAGGGAGTGGTCCGCACGCAGGGCGGCCAGCTGCTCGGGATGGCGGAACAGTGCCCACCAGCCGTTCACCGTGGCGTTGACCGTCGCCTCGTGCCCCGCGTTCAGAAGGAGGACGCAGGTGGAGATCATCTCCTGCTCGGTGAGACGGTCGCCCTCGTCGTAGGCCGCGATGAGACCCGAGATCAGATCGTCCGCGGGCTCCTTGCGGCGCGCCTCGATCAGCTCCTTCAGATACTCGGTGAACTCGACCGACGCGCGCACCGCCTTCGCCGCCGTCCCCTCGGACGGGTTCAGCTCGTACATTCCGCAGATGTCCGCCGACCACGGACGCAGCGGCGCGCGGTCCGGCTCGGGGATGCCCAGCATCTCGGCGATCACCGCCACCGGCAGCGGCTCGGCGACGTCGGTCAGCAGATCCCCGCCGCCGGCCTCCACCAGACCGGCGACCAGCTCACCCGCCAGCCGGTCGACATAGGGCTTCAGCCGCTCCACCGTGCGCGGTGTGAACGCCTTCGACACCAGTCGCCGGATCCGCGTGTGGTCCGGGGGCTCCAGGTCCAGCATCCCGTGGTCATTGAGGACGTGGAACGGCTCGTGCTCGGGCGGCGGCGCCGTCCTCCCGAAGTCCTCATGCGTGAACCGGTGCTGATACGTCCGGCCCAGCCGGCGATCCCGCAGCAGCGCCGACACCTCCGCGTGACGCGGCACCAGCCACTGGTTGGTCGGCTCGTAGTAGTGCACCCGGCCACGCGCACGCAGCTCCTCGTACGCCGGGTACGGGTCCGCCACGAACGCCGGGTCCCACGGGTCGAAGGCCTGCGGAGTCTCCAAAGCTGCCATGAACGGACGCTAGCCCGGCACGCCCCTCTCTGACCAGGGGCGTCTCGACTGAACAGAGGTGTCCTGTCTTAACAGGGGCGGCTTGTCTCAACCGGGGTGTCTCGTCTTAACAAGGGCGGCTTGTCTCAACCGGGGTGTCTCGTCTTAACAAGGGCGGCTCGTCCCAACCCGGGTGTCTCGTCTGAACAGGGGCGGCTCGTCCCAACCGGGGTGTGGTGTCTCGTCTGAACAGGGGCGGCTCGGAGCTCACCTCGGTGTGACCAGTCGTGCCTCGTACGCGAACACCGCCGCCTGCGTCCGGTCTCGCAGGCCCAGCTTCACCAGGATGCGGCTCACATGTGTCTTGATCGTGGACTCTGCGACGACCAGGCGCTCGGCTATCTCCGCGTTCGAAAGGCCTTGGGCGATCAGGACCAGCACCTCCGTCTCCCGCTCGGTCAGATCCCCGTACGCCGCCTGCGCCGTGGCGGAAAGCCGGGGCGCGTCCGCGAGCTTGGAGAACTCGGTGATCAGCCGCTTGGTGACCGAGGGGGCCAGCAGCGCCTCCCCCGCCGCCACCACCCTTACTCCGTCGGCCAGTTGGCGCGCCGAGGCGTCCTTGAGCAGGAACCCGGAGGCTCCGGCGCGCAGCGCCTGGTACACATACTCGTCGAGGTCGAACGTCGTCAGCACCAGCACCTTCGCGGCGCCGTCCGCGGCGACGATCTCCCGGGTCGCCTCGATCCCGTTCATCTCCGGCATGCGGATGTCCATCAGCACGACGTCCGGGGTCAGCTCACGGACCCGCTCGACCGCGTCCCGGCCGTTGACCGCCTCGCCGACCACCTCGATGTCCGGCATCGCGCCCAGCAGCACGGAGAAGCCCTCGCGAACCATCACCTGGTCATCCGCTATCAGGACACGGATCATGCCGCCCGTCATCCGCTCTCCTCCGCCACCACCTGCACCGGCAGGAACACCGTCACCTCATAGCCTCCGTCGTCAGTCCCGACCGTCGTCATCTCGCCGTCCAGCATCGTGACCCGCTCGCGCATGCCGGTGATGCCGTGCCCCGCGCCGTGCGTGGACTTCGTCAGGCTCGTCGCCGGCGCGGGGCCGTTGACTATGCGCAGGCCGAGCCCGCCGAGGACGTAGGCGATCTCCACGCGGGCCGCCGCGCCTGGCGCGTGCCGCAGGGTGTTGCTCAGGGCCTCCTGGACTATGCGGTACGCCGATAGCTCCACCCCCTGCGGGAGTTCGCGCACGGCGCCGGTGACCGCCTTCTCCACGGTCAGGCCCGCGTCCTTCACATTGGCGAGGAGCGCGTCGAGGTCGGCGAGCGTGGGCTGCGGGGCGTCCGGAGCCTCGTAGTCCTCGGCCCTGACCACGCCGAGCACGCGGCGCAGCTCGGTCAGCGCCGCCACCGCGTTCTCCCGGATCGTGACGAAGGCCTGCTCCAGCTCCGGCGGTGGGTTCTCCACGCGGTAGGGGGCCGCCTCCGCCTGGATGGCGACCACCGACATGTGGTGGGCGACCACGTCGTGGAGTTCACGGGCGATCGTCGTGCGCTCTTCGAGCAGCGTGCGCTTGGAGCGCTCCTGCGCCGTCTCCGACTGCTGGGCGGTCACCTCCTGCTCGGCCTCGCGGCGTATGTGCAGGACGGTGACGACCAGGAGGGCGACGGCGGAGATGAACAGCAGCGGCACGGTGTTGGTGCCGTAGTGGCCCGAGCCGAAGAACGTCTCGGCGATCATTCCGTACGCCGCGGTCAGCATCCACATCCACGCGGCGATGCGTGGGCGGGTGCGCAGTGCCACGACCATCAGCACCGTCACGTGGGCTACGAACGTGCCGGGGAGCCAGGGCCAGTCGCTCCAGGTGCTGCTGAACACGGCGACTACCGGTGTCGCCGCGAGCGAGAACCAAAAAGCGCCGACTGGGCGGATCAGGGTGGCCAGGACGGGGAGCAGGGCGAGGAGGGCGCAGAGCAGCGGCCTGATGTTGCCGCTGCCGTCGCCGGCGGCGTAGGCCGCGGACATTGCCAGCAGGCCGGCTGCCGCGATCGTGGCGTGCGGGGTCCAGGCCGCGTACTCCTTTATCCCCTCGGGGAGGCGTCGGGTGAGGGGGCCGTCGACACGCATCCTCGGCAGCGGGCGGTAGGCGAAGGCGTCGTGGAACAAGTCCTGCCGTAGGCCGCGCAGGGCGTCTGCGGCCAGCCGGAACTCTGGGCTGCGTGGCTTGGCGCCGCCTGGTGGCGTCGTCTGCCTCTGGGTCGTGGTCGTCTCGGTCACGTTCAAAACGGTAGGCCGCGTTGGTGGGCTGGGGCGTCACCAGTGAGGAGGGTCCTTGTGGGTCCGTCTCAGGTACTACGGGTATGGGCGAGCTGTCGTCTGTGGGGGGGCTGCTGCTGGCGGTTCGGGTGCTGGCGGTGGGGGGCGTCTGCCCTGGGTGCGGGGGCGCCTATCCACGGCGCGGGGTCGCCTGCCCTCGGTGCGGGGGCGCCTGCCCTCGGTGCGGGGTCGCCCGCCGCAGTGCGGGGTCGCCTGCCCACGGTGGGTGGGTCGGGGCCGCGCCGGTACATCCGCCCGCATCCGGACGGATCGGCTGTGGGCTGGGAGGTGCTGTCTTCCTTGGATCCGTCCGGATGCGCGCATTCGATGTACCGACACGGCCCCTTCCGCCGGGGGGCGGGTGCCGGTCAGTGGGAGTGCGCGGCCCCCTCGCGTGCGTCGGCGGGTGCCGGTCAGTGGGAGTGCGCGGCTCCCTTGTGTGCGTTGGCGGGTGGGGGTGGGCGAGGTGCCGGCGTGGGGCCTTCTGTGTGTCAGCAGGTGCTGGTGGGTGGGGGTCAGTAGCCCGAAGGGCGGACCAAGCCCGATTCGTAGGCGAAGACTGCTGCTTGGGTGCGGTCGCGTAGGCCGAGTTTGACGAGGATGCGGCCTACGTGGGTTTTGATGGTTTGTTCGGCGACTACCAGGCGCTGGGCGATCTCGGCGTTGGAGAGGCCTTGGGCGATGTGGGCGAGGACCTCGGTCTCGCGTTCGGTCAGGTCGCCGATGCGCTGTTTGAGGGGCGCTCGGGGGGTTGAGTCGAGGCGGGAGAACTCGGCGATGAGGCGGCGGGTGATGCCGGGCGCGAGGAGGGCGTCACCGGCGGCGATCACCCGTACCGCATCGGCGAGCTGGTCGGCGGAGGCGTCCTTGAGGAGGAATCCGGAGGCGCCGGCGCGCAGAGCCTCGTACACGTACTCGTCGAGGTCGAAGGTGGTGAGCACCAGCACCTTGATTCGGGGTGTGTCCTCGGTGATGCGGCGGGTGGCCTCGATGCCGCCCAGCTCGGGCATGCGGATGTCCATCAGGACGATGTCCGGGGCGAGTTCGGCGACCTTGGCGATCGCGTCCAGGCCGTCGACCGCCTGACCGACCACCTCGATGCCGGGCTGGGTGTTGAGCAGCACGGTGAAGCCCTGGCGGACCATCTGCTGGTCGTCGGCGATCAGTACGCGAATGGCGCCGTTCGCGCTCGTCATGAGGTCTCTTCTCCTGTTGAGCCTGTGGAGTTGTCGTCGGCGGGAGCCGTGCCGTTGCGCGGCAGGAAGGCGGCCACCGCGAAGCCGCCGCACGACGTCTGCGAGGTCACGAGCGTGCCACCGAGCATCGCGACGCGCTCCCGCATGCCGAGCAGGCCGTGCCCGGCGCCCGGGGACGGCGGGGCGGGGCGCTCGGGCCGTGAGTTGACCACCCGCACCTGGAGGCCGCGGGGGAAGTGCCAGAGTTCGACGTGGACCGCGGAGCCCGGCGCGTGCCGCAGGGCGTTGCTCAGCGCCTCCTGGATGATCCGGTACGCCGACAGCTCCACGCCGGGCGCGAGGGGGAGCTGCTCGCCGGTGATCTCCGTGGTCACGTCGAGGCCCGCGGCGCGGGTGTTCTCGACGAGGCTGTCGAGGCGGTCGAGCGTGGGCTGCGGGGAATCCGGGGCGGTTCCCGTACCGGCACCGAGACCGTAAGGGTCGTCGGGGTTCTCGGAACGCAGCACGCCCAGGACGCGGCGCAGTTCGGTCAGCGCCTCGAGGGCGTTGTGCCGGATGCCCTCCAGGTTCTCCTTCAGCTCCTGGGACGGGTTGTCCACCAGGTGCGGGGCGACCTGGGCCTGGATGGAAATCACCGACATGTGATGGGCGACCACGTCGTGCAGCTCACGGGCGATACGGCTGCGCTCCTCCAGAAGCGTGCGGCGGGCGCGCTCCTCCTCCGTCAAGGAGGCCTGCTCGACGAGCTGGGTGCGGGCCTCGCGGCGGCCCCGGAGGGCGGTGCCGAGAAGGACGACAGCGGCGAACACGACGACGGCCAGCAGCCCCGTCGGACGGTAGGCCGGTCCGCCGACCAGGCCTTGAAGGAAGTAGGTGGCCAGGGCCGTCAGGGACAGCGCGCCTGCAGCCACCCGCGCGGGCACCCGCAGGGCGAGGAAGAAGAGCACGAAGGCGTGCGCGATGAGGGCGGGAGGGCTCCACGGCCAGTCGGGACCCTGCGGGCCCAGGGACGGGATCCCCGTCATCATGTCTGAGCTGGTGGCCGCTGCGGCCACCACGGTGGCGGCCAGCGACAGCCACCAGGCCGGGACGGGTCGCCACAGGGCCAGGGCGATCGCCACGCCCTGCGCGACGCCGGTGACGGTGCCCAGCGCGCCCAGGTGATAGTTGGAGTTCAGTTCGTCCGCGCCCGCGAGTGCGACTCCCAGCGCGATCCAGCACACCACGACATGGGGCAGCAGCCTGAGCCACCGCGGCCGGGACAGCGGCGGCAGCGGCGCGGGCGACGGTGACCCGAGATCGGTCAGGACCGTGCGCAGGAGAGTTCCGACGCCGTGGGTGCGGGCGGGGCGGGCGGGGCGGGTGACAGGGGGTCTGCCGGCCTCGAAGGCTTTCTGCGCGTTGGGGTTGCGCGCAGCCTTCTGCGCGTTGGGGTTGCGCGCGGCGTCCTGCGAGTTGGGGTGGTGCCGGGTCTCCTGCGGATCATGGGACGTGGGAGGAATGGCGGGCTCGCCGTTCGGGTCCCGGTGCTCCGCGCTGGTCACGGGGTCAACCCTAGGCACGAGGAGCCGCCTTCGCTGCCGCCGGGCCGGGGCGGCGGTGGACACGGACCACGCGGGACGGGCGGCCGGTACGGCGGCGGGGTCCCTGTTCATAGGCGCGAAAGGCACACCAGCAGAGGGTGAGGGCGAGGACGAAGACGGGCAGCCAGCCGAGGCGGGCGGCCACCCAGCCCAGCCCGTCGGGAGTGGTGTGCAGGCCGGGCAGGCGCCCCCCGAGGAGGCCGAGGGCGGTGACCGCCATCAGGGACGTCTGGTGCCAGAGGAATATCGTCATCGCCGAGAGGTTGGCGAAGGCGATCCCCGCCCAGACCACGCGGCGCCGCATCGCCCGGCGAAGCGGTTCGCGTAGCAGCAGGGCGACGCCGCACTGCGCCAGGCCGAAGGTGACCGCGGCCAGCGTCGGCGGGTTCAGGTTCGAGACCGCGGCGCCCGGAACGCCGACCATCGACGCCGGATAGCCCGCCCACGCCACCAACGCCGCCGTCGCCGCCGCGCCGCCGGTGAACAGCACCCAGCCCGCGCGCCGCCGTTCCAGCTCACCGCGCGTCCAGGCCGCGCCCAGCGTGTACGGCACCAGCCAGCCCGCCGCGACATTCACCCAGCCGAGCCAGGACGGGCCGCCGAGGCCGAAGCGAATGAGGTCCACGTGAAGGACGACGGCCAGCGGCCACAGCGGGTTGATACGCGTCACCAACGGCGTCGCCGCGGTCAGACCCGCGAAGACCACCAGGAACCAGAGCGGGGACAAGGCCAGTTTCACCAACGTCTGGACCGTCTCCAGGCCCGTGCCCGACAGGAGCAGGCAGGCTGTGGCCGCCGTCCAGAGGGCCAGCACCGCGGCCACCGGTCTGAACAGGCGGCCCAGACGGGCTCGCAGCCACTGCCCGTACGTCGTGCCGCGCGCCCGCGCCGACGCGTAACTTCTCGTCGCCACATGGCCGCCCACCAGGAAGAACACGGCGAGTGTCTGGAAGGCCCAGGAGATCGGGGCCAGCCAGGGCATCTGCTGCAAGGGGCTCGCGGTGTGCAGCGTGCCGCCGTCCGTGACCAGGGCCGTCACCAGCCAGTGGCCGAGCACGACGCCGAGGATCGCGAGGGCCCGCAGGGCGTCGACAGCGCGGTCCCGCCCGGCGGGGGTCGCGCTGTCGATGCGCTGTGCCGCGTCGCGTAGGGCGTTCCATGCGGAGCGGGGGCCGGCGAAGCGGGGTCGGAGTGAGCGGGAGCAGGAGGAGCGGGAGCAGGAGCGGGAGGAGGAGCGGGAGGAGCGGGGGTGGGGCACCAGGCCTGTGGTTGGTTTTGCGTTCACTTCACGCACGGGGCATCTCCGAGGTGTCGCCGAGGACGATGCGGGCGAGGTTGTCCAGGGACACCGAGCCCGGTGTGAAGTAGTCGCTGTGGCCGCCGTCGCCTGCCGCGAAGACCTGGGCGCCGAAGGCCGGGGACACCGGGTCGGTGCCGAAGCCGACGGTCGCGCCGAAGAGGTCGACGCGCGCGTGCGGAACGTTCGCGATCCAGTCGTCGGCGCCCCGGGCCGCCCAGACGCGGGCGGACGTGTGCAGCGCCGCCGCGGAGTCCGCGCCGGTGCCCGGGCTGCCGACGAAGGCGATGTCGTCCACGTCCACGTCCAGGCCCCGTGCCGCGCTGCCGCAGACCACCGTGCCGTACGAGTGGCAGAGGAGGGATATCTGCGCCGACTGGCCGACGACGCCGCGCAGTTCGCGTAGGAACTGTTGGAGGTGAGGGGCCGCGTCCTGGGCGCGGCCCGTCGTCAGGGCCGTGGTGCTCACCGTGCCCGGCGTCTCATAGCCCAGCCAGGCGATGACGGCCGTGTGCGGGCCGAGTCGGTTGTGCAGGGCGACGGCGCCGGCGCGGAAGCGGTCGTACGTCTCCAGGGTGGTGTCGGAGCCCGGGACCAGGACGGCTATGTGCTTGGCGTGGGCGAGGTCGCCGAAGACCTCGACGGCCCGGCCGGAGGCCCGGCCGTCGAAGAAGAGGAAGTGGCGGGTGGGGTCGGCCATGGCGCGGTCCGCGGCGGCGCGGGTGCGGTCGCCGTGGTCGGCGGCCATGCGGGACGCCTGCGCGGCGTTGGCGCGGTTCGCCTCGTACGCCTTGTGCAGCGTCGACGGCGTCACCGGTGCGACGGACGCGGGCGGTGGGGCGGGGATCTGGGGACGGGCGGCGGCGGAGACGGGGACGACTACGGCGCCCATGACGAGCGCGGCGAGTAGGGTGCGACGCAGACGCCGGGCGAATCGGCCGCCCCCTTCGCCGGCTCCTTCGCCAGTTCCTACTCCGGTGCCTTCGCCAGTTCCTACTCCGGTTCCTTCGCCGGTTCCCGGGTCGGGCTTGTACGAGCCTCGTTCCTCTGTCGCGGGCGGCGTCGAGGTCGCGGGGTGGTCAGTTCTTCCCGTCGCGTTCGGCTTCGCCCGGAATCCCATGGTGTCCTTCCCTTCCGTCCGCCCGCTCGTCGGGCGTCACTGGAAGGAAGTTACGGATCGTGACGTGTCGTCCGCGTCCCGCTGAGGAGCTCACCTGCGAGGTAGCTCTCAGGTATTACGGGTATGACCGGGTGGCGTGAAGCTGGGGTCAAGTCGCCTTAGCAGGAGGCGGGTTGAGAGGTCACCAGGCCAGCTGGGCGATCTCCTCGGCCACCACCGCGCAGGCGTCCGCCGCCGGGTCGATCAGGGGGAAGTGACCCACGCCCTCCAGGAGCGTCAGCCCGACCACCTCGCCCGCCTTCGCGGCCGCGTCGGCGTACGACTCGGCGACCGCCTGCGGCACCACGATGTCCGCGCGGCCCTGTACGAGGGTGGTGGCGATGCCGGTGGGGAGCAGGCGCACCGGGTCGGCGTACGGCAGGCGCTCCGCGAACCCGCCTTCCCCGCCGAGGAGTTGACGGGCCGCGCCACCGCACACATCGAGCTCCTCCGCGACCTGGAAGTCCGCGATCGGGGCGAGGGCGACGACGCCGCGCAGGGGAGCGGGCCGGTCGGTGCGCCAGGGCGCGTCCGGGGGCAGGAGGTGGCGGGCGGCGGCCCACAGAGCGAGGTGGCCGCCCGCCGAGTGACCCGTGACCACCATGCGCCGGGGATCGGCCTGCGGGAGCGCCGCCCGGACCAGCGCGGGCAGGGCGTCGAGCGCGGCCGCGATGTCGTCGAAGGTGTCCGGCCAGCGGCCTGCGATGGGGGCGGGGGCGGTAGGGGCGGGGGTCGGGCCTGCCGGTTCAGTGTGCGTGGGGGGCGCGTCGCCATGCGGCATGGGCGTCGCGCCGCCATGCGGCGTGGGCGTCGCGCCGCCATGCGGCGTGGGCGTCGCGCCGCCTCGGCGGTATTCGACGTTGGCCACCGCGAAGCCGCGGCGGGCCAGGAAGTCCGCGAACGGGGTGATGTGGCGGCGGTCGTACGGGGCACGCCAGGCGCCACCGTGCAGGACGACCACGACGGGGACGGGGACCGTGGATTCGGGGTCGAGGTCGCGCGGGGCGTAGAAGTCGATCACCTGGTCGGGGTGGTCGCCGTACGCGGCGGTGGCGTCCGGGGCCACGGGTGAGTGCGAGAAGGCTGACGCCTCTTCCGCGGCGTCGCGCTGCGCGGCCGCCTCGTCCTGGGGTGCGGCGTCGTCCTGCATGCTCCAACCTCTCAGCGGTGAAACGGATTTCGCGGACCAGGGGAGAATTCGGCCGTTGGCGGGGACGGTATCAGGCCCGTGACGTGCGTCGACACGGGGTTGTGACGCTCGGTGAGGGGTAAACGGTGCTGTCGTTTCGTTACGCTGGCGGTAGCGTCCCGTACCCGAACAAGGAGGCCCCCCATGTCCGCCGAGCCCGGCACCGTACGTCCCGGAGGGCGTACCGCGCGTGTCCGTGCGGCCGTGTTGCGGGCCGCGGGGGATGTACTCGCCGAGCAGGGGTTCGCGCATCTCGATCTGGCCGATGTGGCTCGGCGGGCCGAGGTGGGCAAGACGACCGTGTACCGGCGGTGGGGATCGGTGGCGGGGCTGGTCGCCGACCTGCTCGGCGATATGGCCGAGCAGTCGTTGCCCCGTACGGAGACCGGGAGCGTGCTCGGGGATCTGCGGGCCAATGCCGCGCTGGTGCGGCGGACGCTGGCCGATCCTCGGCAGGGGGCGTTGTTCCGGGCGGTCATCGCCGCGGGGGCGTGCGACTCGCGTACGGCGGAGGCGTTGCGGCGGTTCTATGAGGTGCGGGTCGCTGAGTGGGCGCCTTGTGTGGAGCAGGGGGTCGCTCGGGGGGAGTTGCCGGTGGGGACGGATGCGGGGCTTGTCGTGCGTGCGGTGTCGGCGCCGCTGTACTACACGTTGCTGACCACCGGCGTCGCGCCGGATGCCGCGGCTGCGGATCGTGCGGCCGAGGCCGCGGTTGCCGCTGCCGCGGCTGGGGTGTACGTCGTCGGATGACCCCGCGCGGCGCCGTGGCGGCGGGGATTTCCCCCCTCCGCCCCTACCGCTCCGAGCCGGAGTACGTCCCGGGCGACCCCCGCGCGGTGATGCGGGCGGGTGAGGTCGCCCCCTCCGCCCCTACGCCTCCGATCTGCGTGTACGTCCCAGGCGACCCCCTCGGTGATGCGGGCGGTGGAGACGCCCCTCCGCCCCCACCCCCTGGCCGGGGTGTACGTCCCAGGCGACCCCCTCGGTGATGCGGGCGGTGGAGACACCGCTCCGCCCCCACCCCCTGGCCGGGATGTACGTCCCAGGTGGCCCTGCACGGTGGTGTGGGCAGAGGGAATTCGCCCCCTCCGCCCCTACCGTCCCGTACCTGGGGGCTGCGCCCCCAGACCCCCCTTGTCGCGCTTCGCGCTCGTCCTCAAACGCCGGACGGGCTAAAAGATCTCAAGCGCCGGACGGGCTGAAACCCCCCGAACTCCTCAC